>DILW01000071.1 GCA_002425245.1 Betaproteobacteria bacterium UBA5582
TCCGTCGCCCTACGCCTACTGGCTGGCGATGCCCGAGATGCTGGCCAGCCGGGCCTCGGTGGCCGCCTTCCGGGCCTGGGTGCTGGCCGAGGGGGCGGCGGGCTGAGGTCTTACGCCCGGCTCTGGATTTCCTCGATGTAGCCGAGCATGCCGGTCTGGATGTTGCCGGCGTTGCCCTCGTCGGTGTCGATGTGCATGGCCAGGCGGAAAGCCGGATTCACCCGCACCACGACGTCGCCGAAGATCAACTGGCGCTCGCCTTCGACGCGGACGCGGACGACGGTGTTGTCGCGCACCCGGAAGCGGATCGCGTCTTCCGGCGACATGTGGATGTGGCGCTGGGCGCAGATCACGCCGCGCTCGATCTGGCTGCTGCCGTACGGGCCTTCGAGCGTCAGCCCGGGGGTGCCGGCAAGGTCGCCCGACTGGCGGATCGGCGGCTGCACGCCGAGCTTGAACTGCTCGGTCATCGCGATCTCGACCTGGGTTTCCTTGCGCGTCGGGCCAAGCACGCGGACATTGGCGATCCGTCCCTTGGGGCCGACCAGGTGCACTTTTTCCTCGCAGGCGTACTGGCCGGGCTGCGATAGTTCGTGCATCGGCGTCAGCTGGTGGCCGGGGCCGAACAGGGCCTCGACGTCGGCCTGCGACAGATGGACGTGGTGGGCCGAGATTTCGACCGGGATCGCCGGGGCGTCTTCGGCCTGGGCCTCCAGCAGCAGTTCGTTGCGTTCGATGGCGCGCAGGGTTTCCCAGGCGACCAGACGTTCGTCGTCGTTGGCGATGACGAGGATCTGTACCGGCGAATCCTCGGCCGAGATCACCGCGTGCGAATCGAACTTGCCGAGATGACGGTTCTTGTCCTCGTCGAGCTTGATGCCCATGAATTCGAGGCCCTGGCAGGCCAGGCTGCGCACCGTGGCGCTGGTTTCGCCGATGTCGCCGGTGAAGGCCAGGACATCGATGCCGCCCATCGCCGCGACGTAGGCGCCGATGTTCTTGCGTACCTGGTAGCAGAAAGCCTTGTGCGCGAGCAGGGCGCGGTGGTGGCCTTCGGCAGCGGCGGCCTCGATTTCGTGGATGTTGTTGGAAATGCCGGAGATGCCCTTGAGACCGCTGTCGCGGTTGATCAGGGTGGCCAGCTGTTCGGGCGACATCTGATGCTGTTCCATCAGGTGAATCATCACCGCCGGGTCGATGCTGCCCGAGCGGCTGGGCATGATCAGGCCGTCGGCGGGGGTCATGCCCATGGTCGTGTCGACCGAGCGGCCGTGGTCGATGGCGCACAGCGAGGCGCCGATGCCGAGGTGGCAGGAGACGATTTCCAGCTCGCCGAGCGGACGCTTGAGCACTTCCGCCGCCTTCAGCGAAACGTAGCGGTGCGAGGTGCCGTGGAAGCCGTAGCGGCGGATGCCGTGCTGCTTGTACAGCTCGTAGGGCAGGCCGTAGAGGTAGGCGTAGGGGGCCAGCGTCTGGTGGAAGGCGGTGTCGAAGACGGCGACCTGCGGCACGTTCGGGAAATGCTTGAGGGCGACGCGGATGCCGGCGACGTTGACCGGGTTATGCAGCGGCGCGAAGACGGACAGTTCCTCGATGTCGGCGATCACCGCCGGGGTGATGACGACCGAGCTGGAGAACTTGTTGCCGCCGTGTACCACGCGATGGCCGATGGCGGTGACGTCTTCCGGGTGGAAGGTGAAGGCCGGGCCGAGCAGGGCGGTGGCTTCGCCCATCACCTTGAACAGATCGGAGAGCTTGAACGGCGCGTGTTCCATGCACTGGCGCTGCGGGCCGACCATCACCGCGATGCGGGCGAACTGCTGGTCGGCGTTGTCGATGATGCCGTGGATGTCGGCGCCGCTTTCGCGGGTGTCGTAGATGCCGAAGTGAATCTGGCTGATGCCGACATTGAGGGCGACGACCTTGCCCGGCCGGCTGGTGGTCAGCGACAGGGCGTAGGGGTCGTCGGCAGCACCGGTCGGGCTGGTCGTGTGCGTATCGTTGCTCATCGCCCGGGTGCGTTCGGCAAGCAGGCGCGACAGGTAGACGATGGCCTTGGGGTTGCTGAGCACGCGGCTGGTGAATACTTCCTGCGGGATCATCAGCACGAAGCAGCGGTTGCCGGCGATGACGTCGGCGCTGATCCGGTCGCCGGTGAGCACCGCCATGATGCCGAAGACATCGCCGGGGGCGAGCTGGGCGATCACGCTGCGGGTGCCGGTGTTGTCCGAGGTCGAGATTTCGGCGTGGCCGCTGATCATGACGCCGATGGCCTGGCCTTCGTCACCGGTTTCGAGCATGGCCTCGTTGCCCTCGAAGGTAGCCAGGCGCGACTTGATGACGATTTCCTCGACCTGGTCGGCCGGGAAGCTGGCGAACAAGGGAACCTGTTCGAGGAAGAAACGTTTGAGATCGATTTCGCTCATGCTGTGCTCCGCGTTGTGACGCTGATTTTATGGTGCCTAGACTACCATTTTGTTGCGGCGCAGCAAAGGCGCCCGCGAAATTTCCCTGGCTTCGTGGCATGCTATTGCCAAAGACCTAATCGAAATATTCCATGCTCAATTTGTTCGCCCGTACTGCCAGGTGCTGCTGCCTGCTCGCCCTGAGCCTCCTGGCCGCCTGCGATGGCCAGGAACGCGGGCAAGTCGAGGCGCCCCCGACCAGCGTTTCCCTGCTTCACTACTTCACCGGCTCGCTGAGCGGCGGGATCGACGAAATGGGCCAGGCGTTCGAGCGGCAGAGCGGTGTCTACGCACTCAAGGCCGTATCGCTCGATCACGAGGCGTTCAAGACCAGCATCCAGGACACCCTGACTGCCGGCAATCCGCCCGATCTCTACTCCTACTGGGCTGGCGCCAGGACGGCATCGATCATCGATCAGCTGGCACCGATCGACGACATCTGGGCGCAGGCCGGCCTCGATGAGCGTTTTCCGCCGGCCCTGGTCAAGGCTGCGGTCGAATACCAGGGGCACAAGTACTTGTTGCCGCTGACCCAGCACTTCGTCGGCTTCTTTTACAACAAGCATGTGTTCGAGCGTCACGGCCTCAAGCCCCCGGCGACTTGGGCGGAATTCCTCGCCGTCTGCGAGGCGCTGAAAGCCAAGGGGGTGACACCGATTGCCCTGGGTGCCAGCGACAAATGGCCGGCCCAGTTCTGGTTCGACTACCTGCTCCTGCGTACCGAGCCCTACGCCTTCCGCCGCGCCTTGATGGCTGGCGAAGTGCGTTTCGACGACCCGCGCGTGGTCGCTGTCTTCGCACGCTGGAAAACTCTGATCGACAAGGGGTATTTCAACCGCCAGCCGCACCCCAACAGCCTGGCCTGGGACAGCGGGGCAAACGAGATGCTGTACCGGGGTGAGGCGGCAATGACCCTGATGGGCACCTGGAACATCGGCTACTTCAACAACGACAAGCACCGCTGGGAGGCGGGCCGGGATTTCGATTTCTTCCCCTTCCCGATCATCGATCCGGATTTGCCCAAGGTGGCGATGGGGCCGATCGACGGCCTGATCCTGCCCAAGCGTGCGGCCAACCCGGCCGGGGCCAGGCAGGTGATGGTTCATCTCGCCGGGGTCGACGCCCAGCAGGCCTTCAGTCGGGGCTCGGGGGCGCTGGCGCCGAATCGCGAGGTGCCCGATAGCGCTTACAGCGGAATCCAGCGTCGGGTGCGCGATGAAATCCTGTCCAGCCCGGTATTCACCTTCGCCCTCGATCTTTCGCTGCCGCCGCCGGTTGCCGAAGTGAGTTTGAACGCCATCGCCGATTTCCTGGCCTTTCCTGATGCCTATCCGCAGATTCTCCGTCAACTGGCGGACGACGCCGGCAAGCGTTTCGCCGGCAAGCGGGAGTGATTGGTGGTGAGACTGAACAGGGCACCCGGGTTCCGGCAGAAGATCAACCTCAGTTTTGCCGTCCTCATCCTGCTGGTGGCAGTCAATGCCATGGTCGGCATCTACACCGCCTACTTCATTGCCGGTCAGGTCCGGCTGCAGGAAGGCCTGGCCGGTCTGAGCGACGACATCCTGCGCATCGGCAATGCCACTGATACGTTCATCCTGCAGCATTCCCGGCACGCCGAGAACGAGACTTTCGCCGCCCTCGACAGCCTGCGCCAGAGGGTGTTGCGCATGCCCGAGCAACGCGAGCGCTTTGCCAGCATCCTGCCGTTACTCGACGATTACCGCGTGCAGTTCCAGAAATACGTTGTCGAGCGCGACCGCCGGGCAGCGCTCGAAAGCCGGGTTCGCCAACTGGTCCTGCGCATGCGGACGGCGCTTGGCGATACGGCCACCCATGAAAGCGCGGCGCTGCATCGGCAAGGTTACGATCAGGCAGTCAGGCTCTTGCTTAGCCTGCAACTGCATGGGCAACTGCTGGATCTGGCCGGACGCATGCCGGTCAACGAACAGCAAGCCGAAATTCAGGCGGCGCTGGAGCGTATGCGCGCAGTCAGGCATTTGTCCCAGGCCGACAGCGACGCCCGGCGGCAGTTGTACCGCCTGCTGCAGGATGCCAGCGACTACGTGAACAGCCTCGACAGTTACCTCAAGTACCGGACCCTGACTGCCGAGAGTGAGCAGCGCCTGGCCCAGCTTGCTGCCGACCTCAATGTTCGGGCCGCTGCGTTGAGCGCCGAAACCCGAGTCGGGATCGAGCGCTTGATTCCCGCCTCGATCGGCCTGATGGCAATGGTTTTCCTGTTCCTCCTGCTGGCCGCCGGGCTGCTGGCGACGGCCTTGCGCCGCTCCATCCTGCGGCCCATCCTCAGCCTGATCGAAACCACGCGGGCGATCAGCCAGGGGCGGATCGAGGCGCGGGCGCAGGTGACGGTGCGCGACGAAATCGGTGAACTCGCCGAATCCTTCAATCAGATGACCGACAGCCTGCGCAGTGCCCGCGATGAGCTGGAAGAACGAGTCGCCGCCCGGACCCGGGAACTGGCCGAAAGCAACGCCCGCCTGCACGAGGAAATCGCGGTACGTACCGCCTCGCAGGCGGCGCTCAGCGAATACCAGACGCATCTCGAACGCATGGTCGCCGAGCGCACCAGCGAACTGAGCACCGCCAAGGAAATGGCCGAGGCGGCCAGTCGGGCGAAAAGCGTCTTCCTGGCCAACATGAGCCACGAATTGCGCACGCCGATGAACGGCATCATGGGCATGATCACCCTGGCGCAGAAACAGCTGAGCGAGCCGCGCCCCCTCGACCTGCTGAGCAAGGCGCAGGCCTCGGCGCAGCGCCTGCTCGGCGTGCTCAACGACATTCTCGACCTGTCGAAGATCGAAGCCGAGCGCCTGACGCTGGAGCAACTGCCGTTCCGGCTCGATGCGCTGTTCGACAACCTGTCGGCGCTGTTTGCACAGCGGGCTGCGGAGAAGGGACTGCAACTCCAGTTCCGCCTGGACGATGCCCTGGTCGGTCGCCATCTGCTCGGCGATCCGTTGCGGCTGGAACAGATCCTGATCAATCTGCTGGGCAACGCGATCAAGTTCACCGAGCGCGGCAGCGTCAGCCTGCAGGTCGACGCCACGCCGGCGGGCGCCGGCGGCATCGGCCTGCGCTTCGCCGTGAGCGATACCGGCATCGGCATTTCCAACGAGGAGCGCAGCCGTATCTTCCATGCCTTCGAGCAGGCCGACGGCTCGATGACCCGCCGCTACGGTGGTAGCGGCCTTGGCCTGGCGATCAGCCGGCAGCTGGTTGGCTTGATGCATGGCGAAATCGGCGTGGACAGCGAACCCGGCGTCGGCAGCGTGTTCTGGTTCACCGTCTGCTTGCCCGACGCCCCCGCCACTGCTGAGAGCACCGGCGAGGCTGTCGCCGACTCCGCCGAGCAGGTGCTGCTTAGCCGTTTTGCCGGTCGCCGCATCCTGCTGGTCGAGGACGAGCCAATCAATCAGGAAGTGATCAGCGGCCTGCTGGGCGCGGCCGGTCTGGTGGTCGACCTGGCCGGCGACGGAGACGAGGGCGTGGCCATGGCTACGACCAGCCCCTACGACCTGATCCTGATGGACATGCAGATGCCCAAGTGCAACGGTATCGACGCCACCCGGGCGATCCGTGCCGGCGACGGCCCCAACCGGCATCGTCCGATCGTGGCGATGACCGCCAATGTCTTCGAGGAAGACCGCCGCCTCTGCCTCGATGCCGGCATGAACGACCATCTCGGCAAGCCGGTGATTCCCGCCCGCCTGTTCGCCTGCGTCCTGCACTGGTTGTCGCAGCCTCCGGCCGCATAGCGGCCGGCTATGCAAAGGATCGACTTAACCAATTGGTCGCCGGGTCGTGTTTCTCCTACGATGAGTCCGTCGTCTCAAACAACCCGCGAACCAACAAGGAGAGAGATCCATGGACCATCAACAAACAACCTCCACCGGCCAATGCCCGGTGATGCACGGCGGCAACACCGCCAGCGGTAATTCCAACATGGCCTGGTGGCCGAAAGCGCTTAACCTCGACATCCTGCACCAGCACGACAGCAAGACCAACCCGCTGGGCGCCGACTTCAACTACCGCGAGGAAGTGAAAAAGCTCGACGTCGAAGCCCTGAAGGCCGACCTCAAGGTCCTGATGACCGACAGCCAGCCCTGGTGGCCGGCCGACTGGGGCCACTACGGTGGCCTGATGATCCGCATGGCCTGGCACTCGGCCGGCACCTACCGCATCGCCGATGGTCGCGGCGGTGGCGGCACCGGCAATCAGCGTTTCGCGCCGCTCAATTCCTGGCCCGACAACGCCAACCTTGACAAGGCGCGCCGCCTGCTCTGGCCGATCAAGAAGAAATACGGCAACAAGCTGTCCTGGGCCGACCTGATGATCCTCGCCGGCAACATGGCCTACGAGTCGATGGGCCTGAAGACCTTCGGCTTCGCCTTCGGCCGCGAGGACATCTGGCATCCCGAAAAGGACATCTACTGGGGTTCGGAAAAGCAGTGGCTGGCGCCAACCGGCAGCGAGGGCAGCCGCTACTCCGGCCAGCGCGACCTGGAAAACCCGCTCGCCGCGGTGATGATGGGCCTGATCTACGTCAACCCGGAAGGCGTGGACGGCAAGCCCGACCCGCTCAAGACGGCACAGGACATGCGCGTCACCTTCGCCCGCATGGCGATGGACGATGAGGAAACCGTGGCCCTCACCGCCGGTGGCCACACCGTCGGCAAGGCGCACGGCAACGGCAGCGCTGCCAATCTCGGGCCGTCGCCGGAAGCCGCCGACCTCGAAGAGCAGGGCATGGGCTGGAACAACCACACGAGCCGCGGCATCGGCCGCGACACCGTGACCAGCGGCATCGAGGGCGCGTGGACGACGCACCCGACGCAATGGGATAACGGCTACTTCGAACTGCTGTTCAAGTACGACTGGTGGCTGCAGAAGTCGCCGGCAGGCGCCCACCAGTGGGAACCGATCAACATCGCCGAGGCAGACATGCCGGTCGACGTCGAGGACCCGACGATCCGTCGCAAGCCGATCATGACCGACGCCGACATGGCGCTCAAGTTCGACCCGGCATACCGCAAGATCGCCGAGCGCTTCCGCGCCGACCCGGCCTATTTCTCGGAAACCTTCGCCCGCGCCTGGTTCAAGCTGACGCACCGCGACATGGGCCCGAAGTCGCGCTACATCGGCCCCGACGTGCCGGCCGAAGACCTGATCTGGCAGGACCCGGTGCCGGTCGGCAACAGCGACTACGACGTCGCCGCGGTGAAGGCGAAGATTGAAGCCAGCGGCCTGTCGACCGGCGACCTGGTGGCGACCGCCTGGGACAGCGCCCGTACCTACCGCGGCTCGGACAAGCGCGGCGGTGCCAACGGCGCCCGCATCCGCCTCGCTCCGCAGAAGGACTGGGCAGGCAACGAACCGGCCCGCCTGGCCAAGGTGCTGGCCGTTCTCGAAGGCATTGCCGCCCAGACTGGCGCCAGTGTCGCCGACGTCATCGTGCTGGCTGGCAACGTCGGCATCGAACGCGCTGCCAGGGCAGCCGGGGTCGACGTGGTGGTGCCCTTCGCTCCGGGCCGCGGCGACGCGACGCAGGAAATGACCGACGTTGAGTCATTCGCCGTGCTCGAACCGCTGGCCGACGGCTTCCGCAACTGGCAGAAGCAGGCCTACGTCGTCACGCCGGAGGAAATGTTGCTCGACCGCGCCCAGTTGCTGCGCCTCACCGCCAGCGAAATGACCGTGCTCGTCGGCGGCCTGCGTGTCCTTGGCGCCAATCACGGCGGCAGCGCCCACGGCGTGTTCACCGATCGCGTTGGCGTGCTCAGCAACGACTTCTTCGTCAACCTGACCGACATGGCCTACAGCTGGAAGCCGACCGGCCGCAACAGCTACGCCATCGTCGACCGGCAAAGCGGTGCGACCCGGTGGACAGCGACCCGCGTCGATCTCGTCTTCGGTTCCAACTCGGTGCTGCGCGCCTACGCCGAGTTGTACGCCCAGGACGACAATCGCGAGAAGTTCGTCCATGATTTCGTCGCCGCCTGGACCAAGGTGATGAACGCCGACCGCTTCGACCTGGCCTGACCCAGGCCTGCCTGAACAGCCACGCCGGAAACAGCATCCGGCGTGGCTTTTTTACGGCTGCATCCGGTTTAACATAGCTGACCTTGTCATTCCGGATGTCGCATGCTTTACCTGCACAAACTCCTGCCGCTGCTTTTATCGCCCATCGTCGTGGTCATCCTGCTGGCCGCCTGGGGCACCCTGCGCAAGCGCCGCGGCCCGGTGCTGCTGGCGCTGTTGCTGCTCTACCTGGCGAGCATGCCCATGCTGTCCAAGCAGCTGATCCGCCTGGTCGAGGACGGCGCCGTTCGCCAGGCAGCAGCCAGCCAGCCGCAGGCCGACGCCGTGGTGGTGCTCAGCGGCATGCTGATGACGGTTGCCGCCAGTGAAGGCGTTGCCACCGAATGGAGCGACTTCGACCGCTTCCAGGGCGGGGTCGAGCTCTACCAGGCCGGGCGCGCGCCACGCCTGATCTTCACCGCCGGCGCCGTTCCCTGGCAGCCGCAGGCCATCCCGGAAGGCCACTACCTGAAACGCTTCGCCGAGCGTCTGGGCGTCCCCGCCGCGAACATGGCGGTCAGCGACCTGGCCACCAATACCGAGGAAGAAGCCCGCGCCATCCGACGCCTGCTGCCCCAGGCGAGTCCGCGCATCCTGCTGGTGACTTCGGCCTACCACATGCCGCGCGCGGCACAGCTCTTCCGCCAGGCCGGCTTCGACGTTCATCCCTACGCGGTCGACTTCCTCGACAACGTCGAAGAAACGACGCCGTTGGATTTTCTCCCCAACGCCTATCATTTGCGGCTCACCGACATCGCCGTGCGCGAAATGATCGGCCGCCTGTACTACAGGGTCCGGGCGCTTTTATAAGGACCGCTGAGATCCCCGCTCAAGGTTTGGCAAGAAACTGCTCGACCTGTTTGCGCAGGCTGCGGCTGTCGGGCGCCGTCAGGCTGGTGTAGGCGACGACTTCGCTGCCGTCGCGGTTGATCAGGTACTTGTGGAAGTTCCATTTCGGCGTGCTGTCGCTACGTTCGGCCAGCTGGCGGTAGAAGGCGTTGGCCTGTGGTCCCTTGACCACGGTCTTGGCGGCCATGGGGAATTGGACGCCGTAGGTCATGCGGCAGAAATCGGCGATCTGCTGGTTGCTGCCCGGTTCCTGCTCACCGAAATCATTGGACGGAAAACCTAGCACCACCAGGCCACGGTCCTTCAGTTCGGCGTAGAGCTTTTCCAGACCCTCATACTGCGAGGTGAAAGCGCACTTGCTGGCAGTATTGACCACTAGTATGACCTTGCCCGCGTACTGACAGAGAGGCATCGGCGAGCCATCCTGGAGCTTGGTGAACTGGTGGTTGAGTAGTCCGGGGCAGGCCGCCGGTGCCTGCGCCTGCGCCAGCGGTAGGCCGATGAGCGCGAGCAGGCCGGATAAACCCAGTCGGCGTAACCACTTCGTTTTCATTGCAGCGTCCTTTCTCGTCAGAGTTTCAGCCGCTTGGACAGCGATTACGACTTAACGTGCAGTCCACACTCCTTGGATTCCGGCGCAACTGTCTCCGGCCGCCCCGGCGGGGCTTAACATTCGCTGCGCGAAGTTAGCCTGCGACGAAATGCCGACTTACGAGGTGGCCTTCACATGAAGGCCACATTCTTTAGTGTCGGCATTTTCCCACCACCATCTGCCGGCGCGGATGTCTTCGCCGAGGGAGACGGCGCGGGTGCACGGGGCGCAGCCGATGCTGGGGTAGAACTTGTCGTGCAGGGCGTTGTAAGGCACGGCGTTGTGCTTGATGTAGGTCCAGACTTCCTTCTCGCTCCAGGCGGCGAGCGGGTTGAATTTTTCCAGGCCGTTGCCTTCGTCGTATTCCTGCGTCGCCAGCTGGCCGCGGGTGGCGGCCTGTTCGGCGCGCATGCCGGTGATCCAGGCGTGCTTGCCGGCAAGGGCGCGGCGCAGCGGTTCGACCTTGCGCGCGTAGCAGCAGGCCTTCCTGAGCGTCACCGAGTCGTAGAAGGCGTTGATGCCGTGCTGGCGGACAAAACTTTCGACTTCCTCGGCCTGCGGGAAGTAGATTTTCAGTTTCAGCCCGTAGTGCTGGTCGACCTTGGCCATCAGCTCGTAGGTCTCGGCTGGCAGGCGGCCGGTGTCGAGGCTGAAGACCTCGATCGGCAGCCCGGCCTTGACGATCAGGTCGGTGAGGACCATGTCTTCGGCGCCAAGGCTGTTGGCGAAGGCGGCAGGTGACCACGCGCCGGCGATGTCGGCGAGCAGCGTGCGCGCGGCCTCGGCCTTGGCGGCGGTGCTGGCGGCGAGTTCGGGGGTGATGTTGAGCAGGGCTGGCGTCATGGCTGGCTGGGCTTTCAGGCGGTGCGGCGGCGGAAGTGCGGTTCGGGCTGGTCGGTCGACGCCTGGTAGGTTTCGGAGAACGGGGCGAAGCCCTTGCCGATGGCGTAGATGGCGTCCTTGCCGTCCTTCAGCGCGTAGCTGTCAAAGCCGACGCGTTTCATGAAAAAAAGCTGGTCGTGCAGCACGTCGCCGACGGCGCGCAGTTCGCCCTGGTAATGGTAACGCTGGCGCAGCAGGGCGGCGGTCGAGTAGCCGCGGCCATCGACGAACTTCGGGAAATGCACGGCGACGACAATGAAATACTGGAGGTCGGCTGCGATCTCCTCGACCTTGTCGTCGGGCTGCAGCAACAGCCCGATGCGCTTGTGGCAGGAGACGATTTCGTTCTGGCGCGCGCGCCACACGGCGAGCGGGAAGATCACGTCGCCGGCGGGCAGGGCGACGCTTTCCGGGGTCTCGCCTTCGGCCAGGGTGAGCGTCGTCCAGGTGTCGTTGGCGACGTTGCCTTGCTTGATCAGTTGTGCCATTTATGCGGCCTCCTTTTCTGCTGCCTTGGCCTTGCCGTGGGCGCGGCCTTCGTAAACGCGATTCTTGAACGGGTCGATGCCGATCCGGTCGAAGGTGTCGATGAAACGCTCGTCGGGGTGGCGGTTCTCCAGATACACCTTGATGATCTTGTCGACCACGTCGGGCATTTCGCCGGCCGAGAACGACGGGCCGATCACCTTGCCGAGCTTGGCGTCGTTGCCCTGGCGACCACCCAGCGTGACCTGGTAGAACTCGTCGTTGTTCTTGTCCACGCCGAGCACGCCGATGTGGCCGACGTGGTGGTGGCCGCAGGCGTTCATGCAGCCGGAGATGTTGAGGTCGATTTCGCCGATGTCGAACAGGTAGTCGAGGTCGTCGAAGCGCTGCTGGATGGCGGTGGCGATGGGGATCGACTTGGCGTTGGCGAGGTCGCAGAAATCGCCGCCGGGGCAGCAGATGATGCTGGTCAACAGGCCGATGTTCGGCGTCGCCAGGCCGGCTGCCTTGGCCACGCGCCAGACATCGGCGAGGTCGGCCAGCTTGACGTCGGCGAGGATGACGTTCTGTTCGTGGCTGATGCGCAGTTCGCCGAAGCTGTAGCGGTCGGCGAGGTCGGCGACGACTTCCATCTGGTCGGAAGTGATGTCGCCGGGGGCGACGCCGTGCTTCTTCAGCGACAGCGTCACCGCACGGTAGCCGGGCACCTTGTGTGGCTGCGTGTTGCGCTCGACCCAGCGGGCGAAGGCCTTGTCGTCGACGATCTTCGCCTGGTAGCCGGCGTCGACGGTGGTGATCGTCTCGTAGGCGGGGGCGCCGAAATGCGCGGCGACACGGTTGTACTCGGCCTGGGTGATGGTCGCCGGGCCGTCCTTGGCGTGCGCCCACTCGGCTTCGACCAGCTTGGTGAATTCCTCGACACCGAGTGCCTGCACCAGGATCTTGATGCGCGCCTTGTAGGCGTTGTCGCGGCGGCCGAAGCGGTTATAGACGCGGAGGATGGCCTCGCAGTAGCTGAGGATGTGCTGCCAGGGCAGGAACTCGCGCACCACCTGGCCGCGGATCGGGGTGCGGCCGAGGCCGCCGCCGACGATCACGGTGAAGCCGGCGACACCGTCGACCACCTTGAGGTGCAGGCCGATGTCGTGGAACCAGGTCACCGCGCGATCTTCATCGGTACCGGAAATGGCGAACTTGAACTTGCGCGGCAGGAAGGCGAATTCCGGGTGGAAGGTACTCCACTGGCGCAGGATCTCGGCCAGCGGGCGCGGATCGATGATCTCGTCGGCGGCGACGCCGGCGAACTGGTCGGTGGTGATGTTGCGGATGCAGTTGCCCGAGGTCTGGATGGCGTGCAGGTCGACCTCGGCCAGTTCGGCCAGGATGTCGGGCACGTCGGTCAGCTTCGGCCAGTTCAGCTGCAGGTTGTGGCGGGTGGTGAAGTGGCCGTAGCCGCGGTCGTACTGGCGAGCGACGTGGGCCAGCTTGCGCAACTGCGCCGAATTGAGCATGCCGTAGGGCACGGCGATGCGGAACATCGGTGCGTGGCGCTGGATGTAGAGGCCGTTCTGCAGGCGCAGCGGGCGGAACTCGTCGTCGGTCAGCTCGCCGGCCTGCCAGCGGCGGACCTGGTCACGGAACTGCTCGACCCGGTCGAGGATCAGCTGGCGGTCGATGGCGTCGTATTTGTACATGCGTTTCCTCTGCTGGCCGCGCGCAATTGCGGCAATGATTCGAGGAGCGCATCGTAACCGGCGAACATTGAATCAAAAAGAATATTGCGTTAGATTGTTATCGTATTTTGTTATTAAGCCATTCATGAAACTTCAGCAGCTGCGCTACATCGTCGAGATCGAACGCCAGGGACTCAACGTCTCGGAGGCGGCCGAGGTGCTGTATACCTCGCAGCCGGGCGTGTCCAAGCAGATCAAGCTGCTTGAGGACGAACTCGGCATCGCCATCTTCGAGCGCAGCGGCAAGCGCTTCACCGGCATCACCGAGCCGGGCCGGGTGGTCATCGACATCGCCCGCCGCATCCTGCGCGAGGCGGAAAACCTGAAGCGTGCCAGCGCCGAGTTTTCCAGCGGCGATTCCGGCAAGCTGGTACTGGCGGCAACCCACACCCAGGCGCGCTATGCGCTGCCGACCGTGGTCCGCGACTTCGTCGCCCGCCACCCCGGGGTCAAGCTCGAAATGCACCAGGGCAACCCGGTGCAGATCGCCGACTGGGTGGCTTCCGGCGAGGCCGATTTCGGGATCGCCACCGAGTCGCTGGGCGAGCATCCGCAGCTCGTTTCCTTCCCGGTCCAGCAGTGGTCGCACTGCGTGATTGCGCCGGCCGGCCATCCCATCCTGGCCAGCCAGCCGCTGGCGCTGCAGGAACTGGCGCGCTGGCCGCTGATCACCTACGACGCGGCCTTCACCGGCCGCACCCGGATCAATCGCGCCTTCGAGCGCCTGGAAATCGAGCCCAACATCGCGCTTACCGCGCTCGACGCAGACGTGATCAAGACCTACGTCAGCCTCGGCCTCGGCCTGGGCATCATCGCCAAGCTCGCCTTCGACCCCCAGCGCGACGTCGGCCTGGTGGCGCTTGACGCCGGCCACCTGTTCGAATCGAACACGACGCGGCTGGCGGTGCGCCGCGGCAGCTACCTGCGCCGTTTCGACTACGACTTCATCGAGCTGTTCGCGCCCCACCTCAACAAGCGCGTCGTCGAAATGACCCTGCAGGGCGGCGGCGAGGCCTGGCAATTGTAAGGGCGAAAAAAAAGCCCGCCGGGTGGCGGGCTGTTTTAGCGGCCGGAGGCGGTCAGTTGACCTTGGCCTTGGCGCGCAGATCGTTGATCAGCTTGTCTACCTGTTGCTGGCCGGCACGCTGCTGCAGCTGCGGCTTGACCTGTTCGAACGGGGGCGCCGTCAGGGCGCGGCTGTCGTCGAGCTGGATGATGTGGTAACCGAAGTCGGTCTTCACCGGGGTCTTGGTGTACTCACCCTTCTTCAGCTTGGGCAGGGCTTCGGCGAAAGACGGAACGTAGGCGTTCGGGGCGCTCCATTCGAGCTCGCCGCCCTTGTCCTTGGAACCCGGATCGAGCGACTGCTTGGCCAGCGCGGCGAACTTCTCGCCCTTGTCGAGCTTGGCGATGATCGCCTTGGCATCTTCTTCCTTCTCGACCAGGATGTGGCGAGCCTTGTATTCGGTATTGCCGAGCGAACCCTTGATCTTCTCGTACTCGGCCTTCAGCTGGGCGTCGGAGATTGGGTTGCTGCGCACGTAGTCGGACAGGAAGGCGCGGATGAGCACGGCTTGGCGGGCCAGTTCCATCTGCCCCTGGACTTCGGGCTTCTTGTCCAGGCCCTTCTTCTTGGCTTCCTGGGTGAGCAGTTCACGGCGGATCAGCTCTTCCTTGACGGCGTCTTTCAGTTCGGCTGAGTCCGGCGCGCCCTGGGCTTTCTGCTCGGCGACGAAAGCGTTGAACACGGATTGCGAAATGGGCTGGCCATTGACCGTGGCGAAAGGTTTGCCCTGGGCCAGCGCCGGGGCGGAAATGAGGCTGCCGGCCAGCATCAGGGTGGCCAGGGAAGTCAGTTTGAACATGTGAATGAAATTCCGTGGGAGTGAACTAAAGTCATTGATTGTCCGGCGCCCGGGCATCGATGGCCAGAGCGTGGATGCGTCCCTGCATCAGGTCGCCGACAGCATCGTACACCAGACGATGACGGGCGAGTGTGTTTTTGCCCGAAAAAACCTTGGCCACGATATCGACCCGGAAGTGTCCGCCCTCGCGCGCGCCGGCATGGCCGGCGTGGCGATGCGATTCGTCTTCAAGCTGCAGGGATTCCGGATCGAGCCGGGCCAGGCGCTCGCGCAGCAGGGCCAGGGTTTCGGCATGGCTCATGCCGGCAGGACCTTCTTGAACGGCTTGACGGTCACTTTCTCATAGACGCCGGCGGCGACGTAGGGGTCGGCATTAGCCCACTTCGTGGCGGCATCAAGCGAGGTGAATTCGGCGACGATCAGGCTGCCGCTGAAACCGGCACTGCCCGGATCGGGCGAATCGATGGCCGGGCAAGGGCCGGCCAGCAGCAGGCGGCCTTCGGCCTGCAGCGCGAGCAGCCGCTCGACATGGGCCGGGCGCGCGGCCATGCGTTGTTCGAGAGTGCCCGGGCGGTCTTCGCCCATGATCGCGTAGAGCATCATCTGTTGTCCTCCTGACGGATCGTCAGCTTGATTCGAAGCGTGGTTTCCTGGCGGCGCATTATATACTCTGGCTGAGACTCGACAGCGTGGATGGGTGAATGCACAAGGTTCTGATCATTGACGACAGCGAAATCAACCTGACCTTGATCCGGGCACTGGTGATCAAGCTCGGCGAATGCGAGCCGGTCCTGTTCGACAACCCGGTCAAGGCGCTGGAATGGTGCCGCAGCAACGAACCCGACCTGGTGATCGTCGACTACATGATGCCGGAGATGGACGGCCTGCGTTTCATTGCCGGTTTCCGGGCGCTGCACGGCCGGACCGAGATTCCGGTGCTGATGATCACCGCCAACGACCAGAAGGATGTCCGCTACGAAGCGCTGCTTGGCGGCGCCAACGATTTCCTGACCAAGCCGATCGACCGCATCGAGTTTTCGGCGCGGGTGCGCAACATGCTTGCCCTGCGCACCGGACAAAAGTTCCTTGCTGACCGCGCCGCCCACCTGGCCAACGAAGTGGCCGAGCGAACCCGGGAAATCCGCGACCGCGAACGGGAGTTGATCTACCGCATTTCGCGGGCGGCAGAATTCCGCGATCCGGAGACCGGCGCCCACATCCAGCGCATGGCGCACTATTCGGAGATCATCGCCCGCGGCCTCGACCTCGATGCCGCCACCTGCAACCTGATCCTGCGCGCGGCGCCGATGCACGACGTGGGCAAGATCGGCATCCGCGACCACATCCTGCTCAAGCCCGGCCGGCTGACGCCGCAGGAATTCGAAATCATGAAACAGCACGCCACCCTGGGTTACGAGCTGCTCAAGGACAGCGGTTCGGAGATCCTTCAGGCCGGCGCCGAAATCGCCCTCGCGCACCACGAGAAATACGACGGCAGCGGTTACCCGCGCGGCCTCAAGGGCAGTGCCATTCCGCTGTTCGGCCGGATCGTCGCGGTTGCCGACGTGTTCGATGCGCTGACCTCGGAGCGGCCGTACAAGAAGGCCTGGTCGCTGGATGATGCGATGCGTTTCCTGGAAGATGGCCGCGGATCACATTTCGATCCACTCTGCGTCGAGGCCTTCCTGGCTGGTTGGGAGGACGTCCTGGAAGTGCGCCAGCGCTTCCGTGACGAGGAAGTCCCGGTCATCTGAATCTGAACTGGAAGAAATTGAATATGAGCCCTTTCGTTTTCGACAAGGCGTCGATCCTGGAGAGACTCGGCGGCGACGAAGAAATCTTCGTGATGATGGTGGACATGTTCCTGCAGGACGTGGATCGTAACTGCCAGAGCCTGCGCGAGGCGCTTGGCGACGAGGCGGCCGTGCTGCAGCGTGAGGCGCACACGATCAAGGCCCTGCTGGCCACCTTTTCCGACAATGCCGGGGCCGAGCTGGCCCAGACCCTGGAATTGCGCGCCAAAACCGGCGAACTGGCCGACGCGCCGGCGCGCGTGGATGTCCTGCTGGCGCGGGTTGCCGAGGTGGCCGACGTGCTGCGCCGGCTTTCAGTCGGGTAGCGAGAGGCGCTTGCCGGCCTCGGCCGGTGTAGTCTCGGGGGAGTAGGGCAGTACACCGAGCAGCGGTGCGTCGAGCAAGGTCTTCAAGATTTCCAGGTTTTCCTCGATCCGATCCATTTCCGGCGTTACCGAGTTGGCGACCCAGCCGGCAATGATCAGTCCGCGGTTGGCAATGGCCTCGGCGGTCAGTAGCGCATGGTTGAGGCAACCCAGACGCATGCCGACGACCAGGATCACCGGTAGCGCCAGTGTCACCGCCAGGTCGGCAGCGTTGCGGTGGGTGCCGAAAGGCACACAGAAGCCGCCAGCGCCCTCGACGATGATCAGGTCGGCGTGGCGGCGGGCCTCGGCGACGGTTTCGGCAATGCGCGTGAAATCGATATCGACTCCGACATCTGCGGCCGCGATATGCGGGGCGATGGCCGGAGCGAAGCAATAGGGATTGACGATCTCACCCGGCAGCTCGACGCTGCTCGCGGCGAGGATGCGGCGCACATCGTCGTTCTCGCCGCGGGCGTCGGTGCCGGCAGCAACCGGTTTGAGGCCGACGGCGGAAAGGCCGGCTTGGCGGGCGCGGTGGAGCAGGGCGCAGGTGACGTGGGTCTTGCCGACTTCGGTGTCGGTGCCGGTCAGGAAGAATGCGGAACTCATGGGCGGGTGTGCAGGTAAATGATGTCGTAGGTCAGTGGCAGACCGTCGGCCTGGCGCAGGCTCTCGTAGGCAGTTTCCAGCCGGCGCAGCGTGCCTGGGCTCATCAGCCCGGTGCGCCGGCCGGCGCCCCCTTGATTGGCACCGGTGGCTTTGACGGCGCGCAGTAAACTGCGCAAATCCGGATAGTGCAGTGTTTCGCGCCGCGATTGCAGTCCAATGTCAAAAAAAACCGCTGTTTCGGCCACAAGGCGG
>DILW01000088.1:0-6583 GCA_002425245.1 Betaproteobacteria bacterium UBA5582
CCGATCGCGCACCGGGCCCGCGGGGGCGGGCGGAAGAAGCTTCATCGGGCGGGCACCGACTTCCTGCCGCCAGGGTGCGCCGCAGGGATTGGGCGGCGCCCCGGTCAGGTCGGCAGCCGCCAGATGCAGGCGCGCCAGGGCCGCACCGACCGCCCGGCATTGCCCCACATCCGGCGTCTCGACCGCCCGCCCGGGCAGGCAACTGAGGAGCGCGGCAGGTTTGCCGCACAGCAGTCGCCAGCGCCGGCCCTCGCCGTCGACACTGGGATGCGGACAGGGCAGGCCGGCATCGGCCAGGTGGGATTGCAGGCGCAGGTAGAAGTCGAGCGACCGGGGATCGATGGCTTCGAACAGCGTCAGCACGAAGCGGCCGCTGTCGGTGGTCACGAAATAATTGGAGTTCTGCATGCCGGCAGCGATGCCGACGAATTCCCGGAGGGCGCCGACCTCAAGCGGCGCCAGCCAGGCGGCAAGTTCGGCGCGCCCGACCGTGGTGTAGACAGACAAGGTTTACCAGCTATGGATGACCCACATCGGCGGCCGCACCGGATTGGGATTGATCTCACTTTCGACCATCACGCCATCGCCCTGGCGGTCGACCAGATAATAGGGTTTGCCGACGGCCGGCGTGACCCGGATCATGTACAGCTTGCCGTTGATGCGGAACTCCTCGCGGGTATCCTTGGCACTGCGGACGATGGTCACCTGCGGCTCAAGCGCCGCGTCGAAGGGTTCCATTTCCGGCGGCGGCGGCGGCACGGCGGGGAGCGGTTGCCGGTCGCCGGTTTGTGCCCAGACGGGCAAAGCGGCGAGCAGCAGGATGGGGAGTAGACGACGCATGTTGTTTTCCTTTCGGTCTGGCGAGCATTTTATTACAGGTTGAGCATCATCTCCCGCTCGTTGGGCAGCGGGCTGAACGGCCGCGCTTCGTAATGCTTGAAAATGGCCTCGACCACTTTTTCCGGATCGTCGATCAACTGGATCAGATGCATGTCCTCGGCGTCGATCATCTTTTCGCGCACCAGCGTGTCGCGGAACCAGTCAATCAGCCCCTTCCAGAAATCGGAGCAGACCAGGATGATCGGCATCTTGCGCGCCTTGCCGGTCTGGATCAGGGTCAACGCTTCCATCAGTTCGTCGAGCGTGCCGAAGCCGCCGGGCATGACGACATAGGCGCTGGCGAAGCGGACGAACATGTACTTGCGCGCGAAGAAGTGGCGGAAGGTCTGCGAGATGTCCTGATAGGGATTGCTCTGCTGTTCGTGCGGCAGCTGGATGTTGAGACCGACCGACGGCGACTTGCCGTGGAAGGCGCCCTTGTTGGCCGCTTCCATGATGCCGGGACCGCCGCCGGAGATTACCGAGAAGCCGGAATCGGAGAGCAGGCGGGCGACGCGCTCGGTCAGGTCGTAGTAGGGCGTTCCTTCCTTGACCCGGGCGGAACCGAAGATCGTCACCGCCGGCTTGATCGCCGCCAGGCGGTCGGTGGCCTCGACGAACTCTGACATAATGCCGAAAATCCGCCAGGACTCGCGGGCCGATGCGCTCTTCAGCAGTGCCTCGGTCTCGACTCCCATCACCAGTTTTTCGCTCTCGGTCATTCCATGCCTCTTCTCTTGTTGGTGGACGGTTCGTCCTATCTGTATCGCGCCTATCACGCCCTGCCCGACCTGCGGAACCCGGCCGGCGAGCCGACTGGCGCGCTGTACGGGGTTTTGAACATGCTACGTCGTCTGGAAAGCGACCACAAGGCAGACTACAAGGCAGTCGTCTTCGATGCCAAGGGCAAGACCTTCCGCGACGACTGGTATCCCGAGTACAAGGCGCACCGCCCGGCTATGCCCGACGACCTGCGCGCCCAGATCGAGCCGATCCACGCCGCCATCGCCGCCGCCGGCTGGCCGGTGCTGTGCATCGACGGCGTCGAGGCCGACGACGTGATCGGCACGCTGGCGACGAAAGCTGCCGCCGACGGCATCGACACGCTGATTTCCACCGGCGACAAGGACCTGACCCAGCTGGTCAGCCCGCATGTCCGCTGGTACAACACGATGAGCGAGGAAATGCTCGACGCGGCCGGCGTCGAAGCCAAGTTCGGCGTGCCGCCGGAAAAGATCGTCGATTACCTGGCGCTGGTCGGCGATACCGTCGACGGCGTCCCCGGCGTCGCCAAGTGCGGGCCGAAGACCGCCGTCAAATGGCTAACGCAATACGGCTCACTCGACGCCATCGTCGCCAACGCCGACAAGATCAGCGGCGTGGTCGGCCAGAACCTGCGCGACCACCTCGATTTCCTGCCGCTCGGCAAGAAGCTCGTCACCGTCGTCTGCGACCTGCCGGACTTGCCGGCACCGACGGCCTTGACCGCCACGGCCCGCGACCGCGACACCTTGCGCGAGCTGTACACGCGCTACAACTTCCGCACCTGGACCCGAGAACTCGACAGCGACGCGACGCCGGCCAGCGAAGAAGCTGCCGCACCGCCCGCGGCACCGAGCGAGGTCCGCTACGAAACCGTGTTCACCTGGGAACAGTTCGAACACTGGCTGAAAAAGATCGAAAACGCCACGTTGACCGCGCTCGACACCGAAACCACCAGCCTCGACAGCTTCACCGCGCGCATCGTCGGCATCTCGCTATCGGTCACGCCAGGCGAGGCCTGCTACATCCCGCTCGCCCACAACGGCCCCGGCGTCGCCGAGCAATTGCCGCGCGACGAGGTGCTAGCGAAACTGAAGCCCTGGCTGGAAAACACCGAACGCCAAAAAGTGCTGCAGAACGCCAAGTACGACCAGCACGTCTTCGCCAACCACGGCATCGCGCTGGCCGGCATCGCCCACGACACGATGCTGCAGAGCTACGTGATCGAATCCGACAAGGGCCACGACCTCGGCCAGTTGTGCAGTCGCCATCTCGGCCTCGCCACGATCGCCTACGAAGACCTGTGCGGCAAGGGCGCCAAGCAGATCGGCTTCGACCAGGTCGACATCGAGCGCGCCGCCACCTACGCCGCCGAGGACGCCGACGTCACGCTGCGCGTCCATGACGTGCTGCACCCGCAGTTCGCCAAGGAGCCGGGCCTCTCCCGCATCTACCACGAGATCGAACTGCCGGCCCGCCAGGTCATCTGGCAGATGGAGCGCACCGGCATCCTGATCGACGGCGACACGCTGGCCCGCCAGAGCCACGAAATCGGCCAGAAGATCATGGCGCTGGAAGCACAGGCCTATGAGCTCGCCGGCCAGCCGTTCAACCTGGCGTCGCCCAAGCAACTCGGTGAAATCCTGTTCGGCAAGCTGGGCCTGCCGGTGAAGAAGAAAACCGCCTCCGGCGGCCCGTCCACCGACGAGGAAGTGCTTTCCGAACTGGCGCTCGACTACCCGCTGCCCAAGCTCTTGCTCGAACACCGCTCGCTGTCGAAACTGAAAGGCACCTACACCGACAAGCTGCCGCGCATGATCAACCCGGACAGCGGCCGCGTGCATACGCATTTCTCGCAGGCGTCCGTGGTCACCGGCCGGCTCGCTTCCAGCGAACCCAACTTGCAGAACATCCCGGTGCGCACCGACGAAGGGCGGAAAATCCGCACTGCCTTCGTCGCACCGGAAGGCAGCAGCATCGTCTCGGCCGACTACTCGCAGATCGAACTGCGCATCATGGCCCACCTTTCCGGCGACGCCCGCCTGCTCGACGCCTTCGCCCACGGCGAGGACGTGCACCGCGCCACTGCCGCCGAAATCTTCGGCGTCACGCCGCTCGAAGTCGGCCCGGACCAGCGCCGCGTCGCCAAGAGCATCAACTTCGGCCTGATCTACGGCATGAGCGCCTTCGGCCTCGCCCGCCAGCTCGGTCTGGAGCGCAGCGCGGCGCAAACCTACATCGACCGCTACTTCGCCCGTTACCCCGGCGTCGCCCGCTACATGGAAGAAGCTCGGGCGACGGTGCGCGAGCACGGTTACGTCGAGACCGTCTTCGGTCGCCGCCTGTGGCTGCCGGAAATCCGTTCGAGCAACGGCAACCGCCGCCAGGCCGCCGAGCGCGCGGCAATCAATGCGCCGATGCAGGGCACCGCCGCCGACCTGATCAAGCTCGCGATGATCGCCGTCCAGAACTGGCTGGAACAGACCGCCCGCCAGTCGACACTGGTCCTGCAGGTGCACGATGAACTGGTGCTCGAAGTGCCGGACGCCGAGCTGATGGAAATCCGCACCCACCTGCCGCGCCTGATGACCCAGGTGGCGCAGTTGAAGGTGCCGCTGGTGGTCGAAGTCGGGGTCGGGCCGAACTGGGAAGCCGCCCACTAAGACGGTGATTTATTGCATAATTTTTCCGTCGACCGCAGGAGGGCGCCATGAAACTCGCCGATGACATCTACGTGACGGAAACCGAATACCTGGCCCACGAAGTGCGCAGCCCGGTGCGCCACGAATACGTCGCCGGCCGCATCCACGCGATGACCGGCGCCTCGCTGCGCCACAACGTCATCGCGCTCAACATCGCATCGCTGTTGCGCAACCACCTGCGCGGCTCGCCGTGCCGCGCCTTCATGGCCGACACCAAGCTGCGCGTCGCCAAGACGCACAGCATCTACTACCCCGACGTGCTGGTCACCTGCGACCCGCAGCACCTGAGCGTCGGCCCGGCCGACCAGGTGGTGGACAACCCGCGCCTGATCGTCGAGGTGCTCTCCGAAAGCACCGCCGCCACCGACCGCCGGGAAAAGCTGCAGGCCTACCGCAGCCTGCCGACCCTGCTCGAATACATGCTCGTCAGCCAGGACGAAGCGCTGATCGAAATCCACCGGCGCAGCGGCGACATCGGCTGGCAACTGGCAACGCTGACAGCGGGCGACCCGGTCGAGCTGAAGAGCGTCGAACTGCTCACCGATTTCCCGGCGATCTACGAGGAAAGCGGGCTGGCGTTCTAACAGACCGCTGCAAGTCCGCGCCAGACGGGGATTTGACGAAAATTTGACAGGGTTTTCACGTGCTATTGACGCCCGCCTGACTACCTTTGCGGCCATGCTTTCCACAGGAAGAGGCCCGAAGTGTCTGCGCAAAATCCAATACAGCTCGAATTTTCAAGGAAGTATGACGAGGCCCACGCCCAGCAGTACTTCCACAAGCACCAGGATGGCATCGCCCGCCGCCTGTCCAATCTGCGCGATCAGCAGCTTGCCCGCCGGGCGCTGGCCATAGCCGGCGACCCCTCGCTGGTACTCGACCTGCCTTGCGGGGCAGGTCGCTTCTGGCCCCTGCTCGCGGAAAAAAAGAACCGGGTCATCCTCGCGGCGGACAACTCGCCGCACATGCTGGAGGTAGCCCGCGGCGCACAAGCAGTCGATATCGTCGACCGTGTGCACACTTTCCAGGCATCGGCCTTCGATATCGGCCTGGGCGATGCCGCCGTCGATTGCATTTTCTGCATGCGCCTCCTGCACCACATTGCCGATCCGGCTCACCGCCAGGCGATGCTGCAAGAATTTCACCGCGTCACCCGCGACACCCTGATCGTATCGCTGTGGGTCGACGGCAACTTCAAGGCATGGCGGCGCAAGCGCCTGGAAGCCAGACGGGCAACTCGTGGAAAAGGCGAGAACCAGAACCGCTTCGTCGTGAGCCGCAAGGTCATCGAATCGGAGTTCACTGCCGCTGGCTTTGACATCATCGGCGCCCAGGACTTTCTGCCCGGCTACGCCATGTGGCGGGTCTACACCCTGCGCAAACAATCATGAAGCGCTCAGTAGCATCAACATTCGAGCGCTGGTGGCAGATTCGGGGAGAATGGGTGGAGGAAGCAAACCAGCGGCGTGGCGGCGAAAGTGGCGTCCAGCGCATCGCCGGGAAAAGCGGCCCACTTTACTGCAAGCGTCAGTCCGGTCATCTCCACCGCTCCTTGTGCCACCCTCTGGGGCGACCGACAGTGCTGCGCGAGGCTGAATCGATCCGGGCCTTGCGCGCCCTTGGCCTCGGCGTTCCCGAACTGGTCTATTGCGGCGCCCGGAAACAGGGCGATGTCTGGCAGGCCATGCTGGTCACCCAGGAACTGCCCGGCTTCGTCTCTCTCGACCGCTGGTACGCGACGCAGGCGAGCGCGGTCTCGCAGGCAACACGGATGCAGGTGCTTGATCGTCTCGGCCAGGCACTGGCTCTGATGCACAGCGCCGGCTGGCAGCATGGCTGCCTGTATGCGAAGCACATCTTCGTTCGGATCGAGGAAGGCACACCCGGCCCAGTGATCGAACTGGCCCTGATCGACCTTGAGAAATGTCGCCGCCGCTGGCTACGCCACTTCGCCGCCCGGCACGACATGGCGCAGCTCGCCCGCCATCGCGGCAACATGTCGCCAGCCGACTGGGAATACCTGGAAGCGGCACATGCAGCCGCCCTGGCAGCCTACGCGACAAACTGATACAAGCCGGCCTCGCCGGCTTTAAGTTTGTCTTAATTTCGCAGTCGCATCCTTGGCGCCATAGTGTTCAACGAGGTCATCATCGTGGCTGCCATCCAGAAGATTTTTCAGATCCGCCGACCAGTATCGACGGTCCGTCACACCATCGTCGTGGCTGCCATCCAGAAGATTT
>DILW01000088.1:6852-7080 GCA_002425245.1 Betaproteobacteria bacterium UBA5582
TCACTACGCCGCCAAGGTGCGCAGCTTCGCCCCCAATCTGATGCTGCTCGAAGACAACGAGCGCATCACCGCCGCCGCCGGCTGGCGCTGTGCCGGCGAAGACCGGCTGTTTCTCGAAACCTACCTCGACGAGCCGATCGAAGCCGCAGTCGCCCGCCTCGCCGGCCAGCCGGTCAAGCGCGAGGCGATCGTCGAAGTCGGCAACCTCGCCGCCGACCGCCCCGGCGG
>DILW01000088.1:7378-7569 GCA_002425245.1 Betaproteobacteria bacterium UBA5582
GTCGATGTCATCCTCAACCTGGCCCGCCACCTCGACCGGCTCGGCTACGAGTGGGTCGCCTTTACCGCCACCAGCGAGCTGATCGGCATCTTCCGCCGCCTCGGCCTGCCGCCGCTGGCCCTGGCGCCGAGATCGGAAGAGCACACGACCGCACTTCAGTCACTGACCCACCTCCTCTTCTTGCTTTTTCT
>DILW01000027.1:0-28680 GCA_002425245.1 Betaproteobacteria bacterium UBA5582
AGAGCGGCGAGCACGAGGCAGCACAGCGCGGCGACGGCGATCCGCGTCAACTGCCGAGCACCTTGAAGTCGATGACGATGGCACCCGGCTCGCGCTGGACGTAGGCAATCGCCACCTGTTCGCCGTAACGCTGCTGCATCTGGGCGAGCAGCGGCAGCGGGTCGTGGTCGTTGCAGAAACGCATCGTCTCGCCGGGCATCAGCGACTCCAGCGCGCCGAAGATGGCGGCGTGGCGGAAACGCTTGGCAACGCCGCGTGCATCGAAGGGGTAGAGGGCTTCCGGCGTGGGGTGGTCGCAGGCATGCAGGGTCTGGGTCATCGTGATTCCTTGGTCAATAAGCCCTTGCGGGCGGGAATCCGCAGTCTGCGGGCCGGGCAGCCGATTTTCCTTGATCCATGTCGCCAGCGCAAAAAAACAAAAGGGGGCCGCAGCCCCCTTTTTCCATCCTGGCGAAATTCAGCTTACTGCAGTTCTTCCAGGCGGATGCGCTTGACCTGGCCCTTGACCGCGGCCAGCCCCTCGACCTTGGCGACCGCGGCGAGCGCGGCACTTTCGCTGCAGACGTGGGTGAGGATGATGATGTCGGTCTCGCCCTCGCCTTCTTCCGGCTCGCGCTGCAGCATGGCGTCGATCGAGATGCCCTGGTCGGCGAGGATGCGGGTGACGTCGGCGAGCACGCCGGCCTTGTCCTCGACGCGCAGGCGCAGGTAGTTGCCGGTCTCGATCTCGCTCATCGGCAGAATCGGCAGCTTGGACATCGCGTTCGGCTGGAAGGCCAGGTGCGGCACGCGGTGTTCCGGGTCGGCGGTGGCCAGGCGGGTGACATCGACCAGGTCGGCGATCACTGCCGAAGCGGTCGGCTCGGCGCCGGCGCCCTTGCCGTAGTAGAGCGTGGTGCCGACGGCGTCGCCCTTGACGACGACGGCGTTCATCGCGCCCTCGACGTTGGCGATCAGGCGCTTGGCCGGGATCAGCGTCGGATGCACGCGCAGCTCGATGCCCTGCTCGCGGCGCTTGGCGATACCGAGCAGCTTGATGCGGTAACCGAGCTGTTCGGCGTACTTGATGTCGGAGGCTTCAAGCTTGGTGATGCCCTCGACGTGGGCCTTGTCGAACTGCACCGGGATGCCGTAAGCAATCGAGGCGATCAGCGTCGCCTTGTGGGCGGCGTCGACGCCTTCGATGTCGAAGGTCGGATCGGCCTCGGCATAACCCAGGCGCTGCGCCTCGGCGAGTACGTCGGCGAAGGACAGGCCCTTGTCGCGCATCTCGGAGAGGATGAAGTTGGTGGTGCCGTTGATGATGCCGGCGGCCCATTCGATGCGATTGGCGGTGAGGCCTTCGCGCAGCGCCTTGATGATCGGGATGCCGCCGGCGACGGCGGCTTCGAAGGCAACCATGACGCCCTTCTCCTGGGCGGCGGTGAAGATCTCGGTGCCATGCACGGCGAGCAGCGCCTTGTTGGCGGTGACGACATGCTTGCCGGCAGCGATCGCCTGCATCACGACTTCCTTGGCAACGCCGTAGCCGCCGATCAGTTCGACGATGATGTCGATTTCCGGATCGTTGACCAGGGCGAAGGCATCGTCGGTGACGCGGGCTTCGCCAGCGGTGACCTGCCTGGCCAGTTCGACGTTCTTGTCGGCCACAGCGGTAATTCGAATCGGCCGGCCGGCGCGGCGGGTGATTTCTTCCGCGTTGCGCTTGAGAACGGTCCAGGTGCCACCGCCGACGGTGCCGATGCCGATAAGGCCAACATTGATGGGTTTCATAGGTCAGTCTTTGTTGATGAGGTGATTGGTGTTGTGACGTTTGCGATAGTTTTCGAGGAAGCGGGCAACGCGGCCGACGGCCTCGCGCAGATCGTCCTCGTGCGGCAGGAAGACCAGCCGGAAGTGGTCGGGCTGCGGCCAGTTGAAGCCGGTGCCCTGGACCAGCAGGACCTTCTCTTCCTGCAGCAGTTCGGCGATGAACTGCTGGTCGTTCTTGATCGGGTAGATCTTGGGATCGAGCCTGGGGAACATGTACAGCGCTGCCTTCGGCTTGACGCAGGAAACGCCGGGAATGGCCGTGATCAGTTCATGCGCGAGATCGCGCTGGCGACGCAGTCGCCCGCCCTCGCGCACCAGATCGTCGATGCTCTGATAACCGCCCAGCGCAGTCTGGATGCCGTGCTGACCGGGCGCGTTGGCGCACAGGCGCATCGAGGCGAGCATGTCGAGCCCTTCGATGTAGTCCTTGGCGTGCCGCTTGTCGCCGGAAACCACCATCCAGCCGGCACGGTAGCCGCAGGAACGGTAGTTCTTGGAGAGACCATTGAAGGTGATGGTCAGCACGTCTTCCGACAGGGCCGCGATCGAGGTGTGGGTGACGCCCTCGTACAGCACCTTGTCGTACACCTCGTCGGCGTAGATGATCAGATGGTGCTGGCGGGCGATCTCGATGATCTCGTGCAGCAGGTCGTCCGGATAGAGCGCGCCGGTCGGGTTGTTCGGGTTGATGATGACGATCGCCCGCGTGTTCTTGTTGATCTTGCTGCGGATGTCGTCGAGATCGGGCAGCCAGCCTTTTTCCTCGTCGCACAGGTAATGCACCGGCTTGCCGCCGGACAGGCTGACCGCCGCCGTCCACAGGGGATAGTCGGGCGCCGGCACCAGCACTTCGTCGCCGGCGTCGAGCAAGGCGTTCATCGCCATGACGATCAGCTCGGAAACGCCGTTGCCGACGTAGATGTCCTCCAGCGTCACACCCTTGATGTGTTTCTGCTGGGTGTAGTGCATGATCGCCTTGCGCGCCGCGAAGATGCCCTTGGAATCCGTGTAGCCGGCCGCGTTGGGCAGGTTGCGGATCATGTCCTGCTGGATTTCCTCGGGCGAATCGAAACCGAACGAGGCCAGGTTGCCGATGTTCAGCTTGATGATCTTGTGGCCTTCTTCCTCCATCTGCTTGGCCATCTGCAGCACGGGGCCGCGGATGTCATAGCAGACGTTGGCGAGTTTGGCGGATTTCTTGACGTGCTTCATGGCGATGTCCGGGTTGGCGAGGTTTGGGCCAAAGGTATAATCCTACTATTACGTTTGCTGCACCGCAAAGTGAAACTCCATACCACCAGCACTGCCGGACTCAACCTGTTCACCGCCTACGGCGATGATTACGTTGCGGTCAACCACGAAAAGCACGAGAAGAACCTGATCGTGCTCCCCGATCGACTGATCAGCGAGTGGTCGAGCGCCGACGTCACCAGCCTGGTCGAGGCCGACATGCAATGCCTGTGCACCCTGGGCACCGGCATCGTCCTGCTCGGCACCGGCCGCCGGCTGCGCTTTCCCGCGCCCCAACTGATGCGCCCCTTCGCCGCCGCCGGCATCGGCCTGGAGGTGATGGACCTGCAGGCGGCCTGCCGGACCTACAACATCCTTGCTGCCGAGGGTCGCCAGGTGGCTGCTGCCCTGCTCTTCGACCGGGCTGACTGAACTGCCTCAGCCTGGCGTAGCGAAAAACCCCCGACGAATGCGCGTTTGATCGCGCAATTCTTTGATGCCCAGTGGTTTGGTAAACAGATAGCCCTGAGCAGCATCGCAGCCCATCGCGCGCAGCAATGCCAACTGCGCCTCGGTCTCCACCCCCTCGGCAACCGCCCTGACCCCGAGACGCTGGGCAAAAGCCACCAGCGCCGCGACCAGCTCCCGCAACTGAGGGTTGGCAGTCATTTCGCTGACGAAGGAGCGGTCGATCTTGATCGAACTCATCGGCAACTGGCTGAGCAGGCTGAAGGAGCAGTAGCCCGCACCAAAATCGTCGAGCGAGAACTTGCATCCGGAAGCAGCCAACCCGAGCAGGGTCTGTACCGAACGCTCGCTGCCGGTCAGCGCGGCCTCGGTACATTCGAAGGTGATCCGCTGGTTCGGGACCCCGGCAGCAGCCAGTGTCTCCAGAAGATGCTTCAGGGCATCCGGCGCCGACAACTGGCGTGCCGACAGGTCAATCACCAGCCCCGGGTCGCCATCCATGCTGCGTAGTTCAAGCGCCGCCTGAGCCAGGGCCCGGCGCCCGAGTTCGGGCATGATCCCGATCTCTTCGGCGATTTCCAGGAAACGCCCGGCATCGAGCAGTCCGAATTCCGGATGCTGGAAACGCAGCAAGGCCTCGATGTGCTCCGCCTTGCCGGTGCGTAACGAGATTTCCGGCAGGTAATGCAGCGAATAGCGCCAGTCGTCGATGCCATCGCGCAGGGCGCGTGCCAGGTCGTGATAGTCGCCAGCCGGGAAACTGCCGCGCGGCCGGAAGAAACGAAACCCCCGCCGCCCCGAAGCCTTGACCTCGTAAAGTGCAACGTCGGCAGCAGCCAGCAGGGCGTCCGGCTCCTGAGCATCGTCCGGGAAGATGGCCACACCGATGCTGGCCTCGACGCGCAGGGTGACACCAGCGAAGGAAATTTCCCGGGTGATTTCTTCCAGCAGCTTGCGACAGATGCCAGGAAGACTTTCGACCATCTCCCCCTGCTCAAGAATCAGGACGAACTCGTCACCACCGCGCCGACTGACGGTATCGCTCACCCGCAGCGCCCTGGTCATCCGTGACGCGACCACCTTGAGCACTTCATCGCCGGCGTCGTGCCCCCAGCGGTCGTTGATGCGCTTGAAGTGATCGAGATCAAGGTAGAGCACTGCCAGCTTCTGCTGATAGCGCCTGGCCCTGGCCATCGAGCGTTGCAGCCGGTCCATGAACAGGACCCGGTTGGGCAGACCGGTCAGGCTGTCGAAGTGTGCCATCCGGCGCATGCGCTCCTCGTCGCGCTTGCGTTCGCTGATATCGGAGATCAGGCCAACGAAACGCCGAGGCGAACCGAGTTCGCCATCAACCGCAGCAATCGACAGCCATTGATCGTAGAAGCTGCCGTTCTTGCGCCGGTTGGTGATTTCCCCGGACCACCGCCCCTGCGTCAGGAGCGCGTTCCACATGTTCAGGTAAAAATCCCGCGCATGCAGGCCGGAGGAAAGCATCGACGCCCGCTGACCGACCACTTCGTCCGGACGATAACCAGTGAGCGCTGAGAAAGCCGGATTGACCGCCAGGATGCGTGCATGCTCATCGGTGATCAGGATGCCCTCATTCACCACTTCGAAAACCATGCTTGCCATCTTCAGATCGAGCACGCGCCGGCGGTCGCGCATGCAGCGCGCCAGGGTGTCAAGCAACTGCGCCGGAACGATCGGCCGAACCAGATGGGCATCAATCCCCAGTTCGATCACCCGGTGCAGGAAATCGTTGTCCGCCGCGGACGAGACGATCAGAATCAAAGCATCGGCATCAAGCTTGCGCAGGCTTTCGCCGACGGTCAGCACATCGATCTCCGGCGATTCCCGGAGCGCGACCACGATGTCCGGATCTTCGCTGCGCCAGCAATCGAGGACGCTGTCGCCATTACTGGCAAACAGCAGTTCGCCCACCGCTGGCGCCAGAATTTCCACCAGCTCGTCGCGCCCGGCGGATTCGGGAGCAAACAGCAGGACCCTGGCCCGGGAGATCGGGTGATTATCGATGAGTGCGTTCATCAGCGACGGGGCAAACCGTTCACGGTGCTCGCCGGCACCACCCTGGCGTCATCGCCGGCGCAGGACTGCAGCGTCATGCATTCGGACGTGGCACGCGTCAGCAGGACTGCACGCCTGGCCAGCTCGGGGTCGATGCCGCCCTTGTTACCGGCGGGCAGGAGCAGGGTCGAACCGACCTCGTAATAGTGCCCATCGGGCAATGGATTGGCCTGCAGGACCAGGGCCAGTGGCAGGCGGTTACGCTCGGCAATTTCCGCCGGCTTCGCCGGCCGGGTAATCCGCAGCATGCGCCAGGTCACCCAGGGACCGGCATGAACCGCCATGTTGTCGACCAGCAGGCTGGCGGCCTGATGCGGCAGCAACAGCTTGACGTCGTGCCGGCCAATGATGACCGGCGCCTTCAGCGAGGGGTTGAGGCGCACCAGCGCCTCACGCGTCATCCCCGCCAGCCGGGCGAGCAGGCTCACGTCGATGTCACGATGCACCTGCACCACCGTGTATTCCGGTGCGTTCGGGATGATCGGCAGGCTGACTGCATAGGCCTCGGGATTGGCCACAAGGTGGCGGACAGCGAGGATGCGAGGCACATACTCCCGTGTTTCCGGGGGCAGGAAACGAACGATATCGGCAAACCCGGGATTTTCCACCCCACGCCGCCTGACCCGGTCGATCTCGGCCTGGACGCGCCGTTCGCCACAATTGTAGGCGGCCATCGCCAGTTGCCAGTCGCCGAACATCCCGTGCAGCATCTGCAGATAATCCAGCGCCGCCCGGGTGGACACCACCAGGTTGCGACGGTCATCACGGAAACGGTCGATGCCGACCTCGTAATTCCTGGCAGTGCTTTCGATGAACTGCCACGCGCCGTGGGCTTCGGCATGGGAGGCCGCATCCAGCGCGAAACCCGACTCGACAAATGGCAGCAGGGCCAGCTCCATGGGCAAACCACGCGCATCGACCGATTCAACTACATAGAACAGCAGCCCGCCGGCCCGTTCGGCAATCCGCTGAACGATACCGCGCTCGGCCAGACGCCTCGCAACGGCGCGCACTTCGCGATTCTGGTCATGTCCTTCAAGCCTGAAACCCGCCCGCATACGCGCCCAGATATCGGTATATCGCGGTGTCGCCGGCAGCGCCTCGGTTACCGGTACCACCTCGGGCTCGATTTCGATATCGACGTGCGACTGAGCAAGCGGCGCCTCGTCGACTTCAAGCTCGACATAGGGGGCATCGAATACCGATGCACACCCGGACAGTGCGCTCAGGGTGATCAGCAGCAGCAGGGTACGGACAAAAAAAGAATTCAAGTTCAGGCAGTTTCCAAGTAGAACTGCGGGACTCTAAACCTGATTCAATCGGGATAAAATACAACCAAGGTCATATCAAGATTAATCCCTGCGAAAGCAATGACTTACGCGCACACCTCGATGAGAGATAAGTCACAATCCTTGGGGATTGGCTTGCTGCCAACGCCATGTATCCGCGCACATGGATTCGATTCCGCGACTGGCACGCCAGCCCAGCAAGGATTCGGCACGGGCTGGATCAGCGAAGCAACTGGCTACGTCGCCGGGACGCCGGTCGACCAGTCGATAGGGTATCCGGCGACCGCTCGCCTGCTCGAAGGCGTGCACCATGTCGAGCACGCTATAGCCCCGACCGGTACCAAGATTGACGGTGAGTTCGCCGGCACTGCGCGCCAGCGCATCGAGGGCAGCCAGATGGCCCAGCGCCAGGTCGACCACGTGGATGTAGTCACGCACACCGGTGCCGTCCGGGGTCGGATAATCGCTGCCGAATACCGACAGTTCGGGACGCCGACCGACCGCTACCTGGGCAACGAAAGGCATCAGGTTGTTGGGAATGCCGTTGGGGCTCTCGCCGATCAGGCCGCTCGGGTGGGCACCGACCGGATTGAAGTAACGCAGGATGGCAATCCGCCAGTCGGGTTCGGCGACTAGCAGGTCGCGCAGCATTTCCTCGATGAACAGCTTGGTACGCCCGTAGGGGTTGGTTGCCTGCAGCGGAAAATCCTCGCGGATTGGCACTGCATGCGGATCGCCATAGACCGTCGCCGACGAACTGAAGACCAGCCGGCGGACACCCGCCGCTCCCATTGCCTGAAGCAGGTTGAGCGTGCCACCGATGTTGTTCTCGTAGTAATGCAGCGGCTTCGCCACCGACTCACCGACAGCCTTCAGCCCGGCGAAATGGATGACGTCGCTGATCGCATGCGCGGCAAAAACAGCGTCGAGCGCCGCCCGGTCGCGGATGTCGGCCTGGACGAAGACTGGACGTCGACCGGCGATCTGCTCGATGCGTTCGAGCACCGCGCTGCTGCTGTTGCTGAGATTGTCGAAGATCAGCACCGACTCGCCGCGAGCCAGCAACTCGACCACAGTATGCGAACCGATGTAACCCGCACCGCCGGTTACCAGAATCATTGGAATATCCTTACGAGAAGCAGGCGGCGCACCGGCCACCGAAAGAAACGCGATTCAACCGGGCGGCATTATCGCACTTCCATCCCGCGGGCGGCCGGGTATGATCGCCATCATGTGCTATCGCAAATGTTCTCTTCGCCGTCGCTTGACTGCAGCTTTCATCGCTCTGTTGGGCGCCTGCCTGCCGCTTGCGGTAGTGGCCAATTGCAGCGAACTGCCGCCCACCAAGGTCGAGGTCAATCTCCTGGAAACACCGGCCAGCACGAACTTTCAGTACAGCTACCGGCAACTGCGCGCGCTGACCGAGGACTACCGGCAACAGCAGGAAACACTGGGTCTGGCGCGCGGCAACGCCAGCACACGCTTTGCCATCGAAGGCCGGACCTGGCGGGCAAAGAACGCCCAGAGCGAATGCAGCAGTTTCGAGATCCGGCTCAGTTACGGTTTCAGCCCGATCACGGTCTATGTCGGTCGCGAATTCGCCAAGGGGAGCTGCGCCCATGACGAGATCTACCGCCACGAGCTGCAACACGTCGAAACCTACCAGCAGCACGCGCGGGCTATCCGCGATGAGATCACTCAGACGCTGAAGCAGCGCTTCGAAAGCAGCACCCCCTGGTACGGCGCTCCCGGCGAAACGGCAACGCGGTTGCAACGCGAACTCGATGAACGCTGGCTACCCTACGTCCAGCGCATGCTCGACCGGGTCAAGGTGGCCCAGCGCAGGATCGACTCACCCGAGGAATACGCCCGGGTTGCCGCCAGTTGCAACGGCGAGATCAAGGCCGTCCTGAGCCGCCCCTGAACCCGCCATCCAGTTCATTCGCCGCTGTAAGCGGCAGGCGCAACACTGCGGATGGCGTTGCGCACCATCCAGGCCGGCATACTGCCAGGACTGTTTTCCACAGCCTTTTCGTCCCAGACGAAGCGGTCGATGATCAGCGCCATCTTCGACGAACTGAATCGGGAATCAAGCACCACGTCGGCGCCGGCCAGCCTGATCCTCGATGGTGTTTCGCTGTCCATGGCGCTGAACTCGCCGTAAGCAATGATGTGCCCGGCCGCCATGCGCCCCCGGAGAAAGACGATTCCGGCCAGGGCGACATCCAGTTGTGCCGCACTGACCAGCGCCAGACGGAAACTACCCACGTCCACCGCTGACTCCAGCTCGTGCAACGCTGAAATTTCGCGTAGGACATAGGGTTTCCCGGTCAGTTCGAGCGCGCAGCGCAGCCGGCAACGCTGGTTCAATTCGGATTCAATGGTAAGTATCTGCATCATGCCTCCGCACACATTTTTTAGCTTGTGTGCAGCTTAGTCCCCAGGCACGACCACACTCAATCCGTGTATGCGTGTTGTTCTATCCGTAAATACCCTTGGGTCATGTGGTTTCCCGCCATCTTCTCCGACTAGGGGTTTCCACGGATGCCAGACCGCGGTTTCACGAATTCACAGGAATGGCCTTATCACCGATAGTGGCATCATCATCAACGGGAGAAGAGAATGGACATCAGATCCATGCCCATGGCGTTTTGTTCGCGCGTCGCCTTTCCGGCGTTCTACCAGTCGCTGTTCACCTACTTCATCCTCCTGGCGACCATGGGCAGCAACGACACGCAGGAAGCCATCGTCGCCCTGGCAGTCATCGGCATTCCGCTGACTGCGAGGGTGAATTTTCTCCTCCTGCGCGAGCGGCACAAATGGTTGAGCCGCTGGCTTTTCAGCCAGGCCTGGATGCTGACGACGATCCTGCCCATTATCCAGTTGCTGTTCACCGCCCTCGCCTCATGAAGTAAAGATAGAATCGCGGCGGATTCACGGATTTTCAAGAGACAGGCGATTCAATTCAAACGGCGGATGGACCAGACAATGAGCGACCCAAAAGATAGCGCCCCCGAGGCCGAAAACACTCTGGCCAACGAGATCCCGCGGCGTTTCGTCGTCGGTATCGGCGCTTCTGCCGGTGGACTTGAGGCGCTCTCGGCGCTGGTCTCGCACCTGCCCAGCAAGCTCGGCGCCAGCTATGTCATTGTCCAGCACATGTCGCCAAATCACCGCTCGATGCTGGTTCAATTGCTGGCGCGTGAAACCACCATGCAGGTCAGCGAAATCCAGGACGGTGAGACTCCGCAGCCGGACCAGATCCACATCACGCCGCCCAATCGCAACCTGATGCTGCAGGAAGGCCACTTCAACCTGATGGAACCGGCCGCCGAGGTCATTCCGAAGCCCTCGGTCAACATCTTCTTCAGTTCGCTTGCCGAAGATTGCGGCGAGGACGCCATTGGCGTGATCCTGTCGGGTACGGGTTCCGATGGCGCCGTCGGCGTCAGGGCAATCAAGGCTTCGGGCGGTCTGGTTTTCGCCCAGGAACCGGGTTCGGCAAAGTATTCCGGGATGCCGCAGTCAGCCATCGACACCGAGTGCGTGGACTGGGTCATGCCGCCGGACAAGATCGCCGCTGAAATAGAAATCGTGGTCCGCTCCCAGGGCAGCATTCCGATGCCCAGCGCCGGCGGCCAGGTTCCTGCAACCTTGCGCACTCTCTTGCAGAAGGTGATGCGTCATGCCCGCGTCGATTTTTCCGGCTACAAGGAATCGACAGTCTGGCGCCGCATCTTGCGCAGGATGGTGAGCAACCGGGTGCACACCATGGAGGAGTACCTGCTCCTGACCGAAAAAAACCCGGAGGAACTGAATCAACTGTGCAAGGAAATCCTGATTTCCGTCACCTCCTTCTTCCGCGACCCCAAGGCTTTCGAGGCGTTACGCGAAGCGCTGGCAGAGTTGCTGGCGCAGAAGCTTCCCGGCGAGGAAATCCGTATCTGGATCGCTGGCTGCGCCACCGGCGAGGAAGCCTATAGCGTCGCCATCCTGCTCAATGAATTGCTTGGCTCGGCTTTACCCGACTACCGGGTGCAGATTTTCGCCACCGACATCGACCTCAACGCGATGGCGATTGCCCGGCGTGGTGTCTATCCGGAAACCGCGCTGGCAGAAATCGACCCGCGCCTGATCGAACGCTATTTCTCCAATCGTGAAGGCTACTACGAGGTCAACAAGTTCCTGCGCGACCTGGTCGTCTTTGCCCGCCAGGATCTTGTCCAGGACCCGCCTTTCCTGCGCCTGGATCTGGTCACCTGCCGCAACGTGCTGATCTATTTTCAGGGCGTTTTGCAGGATCAGGTGCTGTCGACCTTTCACTACGCGCTGCGCCCGGGTGGATTGCTCTTCCTGGGCAAGTCGGAAACCGCCCACCAGCGCGATGGCCAGTTCGAGTCGATGGCCAAGGACGCCAAGATCTTCCGGCGCCGCATCGGCGATGCCAGACTCCCGGCACAGATGCTATCGACCAGCACGGTCATCCAGAGCGAACCTCGCCTCAGCGTCGGACGCACACGTACGCAAAGCCAGGAAGACATCCTGCTCCGCGCCGTGCTCGACACCAGTCTGCCGCCATCGGTGGTCATCACCGCGCAACTCGATGTTCGGCACGTGTTCGGCGACGTCTCGCCGTTCATGAACATCCGCTCGGGCCGTCCGGACTTCAACCTGCTCTCGCTGATTCGGGCAGAATGGCGGATCGAGGCACAAACCCTGATCTACCAGGTCATCCAGCGCAAGACGCCGGCGGTCAGCTATCTGCGCGGCGGCGACCGGCAGGCGAGAATCTCGGTCAGGCCACTGGGGATCAAGGTCAGTGGCAACGAAGATGCGTATCTGGTCGGTTTCGAACCGATTGAGACCAGCAGCAGCGATACCGGCTTGATTCCCGACGTCCGGGCCGGCAGCCTGACCGGACAAAGCGTCGAGGAAGAACTGATCGCCACCCGCGAACACCTGCAGACCGTGATCGAGGAGCTGGAAACCTCGAATGAGGAAACCCAGGCGCTGAACGAGGAACTGCAGGCCTCGAACGAGGAGTTGCAGGCTTCGAACGAAGAACTGCAAGCTTCGAACGAAGAGCTGCAGTCGACCAACGAGGAACTGACCACGGTCAACGAGGAATTGCAAATCAAGACCGCCGAGCTTGCCGAAGCCAACGCCGACCTGGAAAACATCCAGAACAGCATCGGCTTCCTCATCCTCGTGGTAAACGACCAGATGCGCCTGATCCGCTACAACCAGGCCGCTGCCCAATGGCTCAGCCTGGGCAACACTTCGATCGGCGACAGCCTGCGGGCGGTCACCAGCCTGGCCAATTTCCCCGAGCTGGTACCGGTGGTCGAGCAGGTCCTGCGCGAACGCCGCCCGGTTTCCCGACAGCTGGCACACGAAGGCCGGCATTACCTGCTGAGTGTCATGCCGCGCATCATGTCGCCGCGCGAATCGATGGGTGCAGTCATCACCCTGAGCGAGGAATCCGAACTGGTCGAGACACAGCGTCGCCTGCGTGAAAGCGAGCAGCGCCTGCGAGCGGTGATGAGCCATTCGGTCACTGCTGTCTCGGTCAAGGACATGGCCGGCCGCTACGAATATGTCAATCCCCGCTTCTGCGAAATGTTCGGGGTTTCTGCCGAAACCGTGCTCGGACGTACTGACCAGCAGGTTTTCTCCAGCGAACTGGCCGGCCAGATTCGTGAGCGCGACCTTGATGCCTGGCGCAAGGATGGCCTGTTCGAGTCGGAAGACCAACTGCCCCTGCCCGACGGTCCGCGCCGCTGCCTGGCCATCCGCTTCCCGCTCAAGGACGAGGACGGTGTTGGTTACGCTATCTGCGTGAAGTTCGCCGATCGGATACTGGCGGGCGACTGAAAGACCGAAATTGACCTCACCTGAAGCCGGAACGCCTGGCAACAAGTCCTTCCACGCCGAGTTGATGCTGGTCGCCTGGGATCCCCTGCTGATCGTCGACTGCGCCAGCCAACGGATCACCGACATCAATCCTGCGGCCAGCAGCCTCTACGGATACTCGCGCGAGGAGTTGATCGGCTCGGATTTTTGCGAACGCTTCTCCGAAGCTCGCCATGCCCGCGACATCTTCAGTCAGCACCGGGACTACGTCCCGCTGCGCTTCCAGCGCGGGCGCGGCGAACGGCACATCCCGGTGGAAATGGCGATCCGCTATTTCGACGACGGCGAACACGAGTACGCGGCCATCGCCCTGCGCGAAATCAGCGAACGCCTGGAACGCGAACGCATCGACCACGAGAGCGAACGCAAGTACCAGAGCCTGTTCGAGGCCTCCCCTTACCCGATCCTGATCGTCAACCTGCACGGCATGATCGTGGACGCCAACCGCTGCGCCCAGTTGCACTACGGCTACACCCAGGAAGAACTGATCCGCATGGAATGGAGCGCGCTCGATCTCGATGGCGGACAGCTGCAGTTCATGCCCCGGCCGACCATGCTGAGCGCCCGCGAACATCGGCGCAACGACGGTTCGAAATTCATGGCCGAAGTGATGCTGTCCTACTTCCGGCTACGCGGGCAGTTGCTGATCCTGGCGCTGGTCCGCGATGTCACCGAGCATTGGCGGACCTTCCATCAGTTGCAGGATAGCGAGGCGCGCTGGCGATTCGCCATTGAGGGGCACGGCGACGCACTGATCGACTGGTCGCTGGAATACGATGGCACCCGCTATGTATCACCGGCCCTGAGCGCCATGCTCAGCTACCCGCCGGAGGAAAATCCCGGCCTGGATGGTGACGCCTGGCTGGACCGGGTGCACCCCGACGACCGCGAGTTGTTGACCAACGCGATCAACGCCCACCAGGCCGGACGCGAACCGATTGTCCAGCTCGAATACCGGTTGCGGGCACGCAACGGCGACTACCGCTGGATGGCCATGCGCGCCAAGGTGATCCAGATCGACAACCGGCGCCTGGGCCGGCTGATCGGCGCCATCCGCGATATTCACGACCAGCGTATGCGCCAGCTTCAGGAAGTGACCGACCGTGGTCGCATCTTCCGCCTTGAACGTATGGCAACAGCGGGCGAAATGCTTTCGGCACTGGCCCACGAAGTCAATCAGCCGCTGACCGCAATCAGCAACTACAGCGCCCTGGCGATCCGCCAGTTTGCCAATGCCACCGACGAACAGAGCATCGCCAGATCGCTCAAGGTGATTAGCGAACAGGCCCTGCGGGCCGGCGAGATCGTTCGCCGCATCCGCGAATTCGTCCGCCGCAGCGAACCAAACTTCCAGTCGGCGAATCTGAACACGCTGATCCGCCGGGTCGCCGGCTGGTGCGAGAACGAGGCCGTCGCCGCCGGCATCCAGATTCAACTGGAACTCGATCTGGGCATGCCTCATTTCGAACTCGACATCCTGCAGATCGAGCAGGTGTTGTTCAATCTCTTGCGCAACGGCATCGAAGCCATGCACGACGACCGGTTGTCCAGACCACGGCGGCTGATCGTCGCCTCGCACCGGGAGGTGGACGAAGTCCGGATCAGCGTTCGCGATTACGGCGAGGGACTGGATGAGCGCACAGCCAGCAACATGTTCGAACCCTTCGTATCGTCCAAACCCGAAGGCATGGGCATGGGCCTGGCCATCTGCCGGACGGTGATCGAAAGTCATGGCGGACGTATTTGGGCAGAACCCCCGGCAGAGGGGCGAGGCACCATCTTCATCTTTACCCTGGATCCGGGGCGGGGGACAAACTCGGCAGGAGGAGGCGCATAGTGGAGACAAAAAGGGAATCAACGGTAATTTGCGTCGTCGACGACGACGCCGTGGTCAGGGAATCACTCAAGCTGCTGATCGAGATGCAGGGGGTGAAGGTGCTGGATTACGGCAACTGCCAGGACTTTCTGGCTGACCAGCGGGCCATGGATTGCGCCTGCCTGGTGCTTGACGTTCGCCTGCCCGGCATTTCCGGCCTGCAGTTGCAGGAGCGTTTGCGTGAACGAACCGACGTCCCCCCCATCATCTTCATCTCCGGCCATGCCGACGTACCGACCGCGGTACAGGCCATGCGTGCGGGTGCCCTGGATTTCCTGCAGAAGCCTTTCCCCGAACAGATTCTCCTCGATCGTATCGAACAGGCGATCGAACTGGCCGCGGAAAAGCGCCGGAATCAGCTGCGCCGCGCAACCTTGTCGGCACGCATGGCGCTGCTGACAGCGCGAGAACAGGATGTTCTGAACTGCATGCTGGCCGGCCGCTCGAACAAACTGATCGCCGACGAACTGGCGATCAGTGTCAAGACAGTGGAACAGCATCGCGCCAAGGTCATGGAAAAAATGCGCGCCAATTCGGTCGCCGAACTTGTACAGGCGGTCGAATGGCTGCGTCGTTGAGGATTGATGGATGAGCGTGGAACGCGAAGCGGAATTCGACATTTGCTACTGGCTGGATGTTGGCGACGTCATCGTCGACATTGCCCCGGGCTGGGAAAATTTCGCTCAGGAGAACAACGCCCCCGACCTCGATACCCGGCGCGTCATCGGCCGCAACCTTATGAATTTTGTCGAGGGCGACGTCACCCGCATGTATGTGCGTACCCTGATCCAGTCTGCCCGCCTCCTGCGCAAGCCGCTGGTGCGCGCCTATCGCTGCGATTCGCCCGATCAGCGGCGCTTCATGGAGATGCGCCTGAGCCTGGAAAGATCGGGCCTGCTACGCTGGGAACATCGCCTGCTGCGCAGCGAACCCCTGGCCCGCCGCCTGCAGTTTCACGCTACCAGCCCCGTCCTGAGACCTCACGGGGTCGTTCGCTGCAGCATGTGTAACCGGCTCAAATCCAGTCACGGCTGGACCGAGCCCGATCTGACCGAAATTCCCGAAACAGTTCATGACGGAGCCATTCCGGTCATCTACGGGGTGTGCCCGAACTGTCTGAGCAGCCTGCCGAAAAAGACACCGCGCTGATTCTTATCCGGGAATTTACGGATGCGCTTCGGCGTTTTCATGGCTTTTCCCGGCTGCCGAATCGCGGAAAATGAGCAGCGGTGGTCAAGGTTGCTGCAAGAAGCCCCGCCACCCCTCGTCACCCCACCCCAACACGGAGATAACCCGATGAACGCAAGAATGAAACCAATCCCGCCGGAAACGCTCCAGGTTACCGCCGACACCTACACCGAGATTTCCCGGCTCTTGCTGGACGGTTATGGCAAGTGCGTCGATGTGCAATTCGAGACCAGCCGCAAGCTGCTCGACAGCATCCAGCAACAGACCGCATTGATGAGCGAAGCCCAGAAACAGCTGCTGCTGCAGTGGACCGACCTCCAGAACAGCCTGATGAAGTCCTGATTGCCGATATAACAGCCTAGCGAAGGGGATGCACCAACATCTCCCGGCCTCATCGGGCCAGCAGTCTTCGGGCTGGTGACGGGAAACCCCCGTCACCAGCCCGTATTTTTTTCTGAAGCCCGAGCGCTTCAGTGGCGTTGCTTAGCGGCAAGGCGGAGGAAAAGTTTGCGCGTTTCCTCGAACAGCAGGACCGACGATGCGACGGCAATGGCCAGCAGCCACTCGGCCAGCGACAGGTCTACCGTATCGAAGATTGCCTGTGCCGGCCCCCAGTGCACCGCCACCACCTGCAGCAGGACAACCGCAAGCAAGGCCAGCCACAGCTTGCCATTGCTGAAGAACTGGCGGTTGAAGGCGCTCTCGTACTCGGCCCGGGCATTGAAGATGTTGAAGAACTGGAAGAGCACGAAGGTGGTGAACGCCAGGGTCATCGCCTTGGCTTGACCTGAGGTTTCCATTGCCCAGACATACAGCGCGAGCGTCCCCACTGCCATGGTCGCCCCGTACAGCCCGATCCGCCACAAACGCTGCACCGAGAGGATACCAACGTCGGCCTGGCGCGGGCGATCGTTCATGATCCCCGGGCGCGCCGGCTCAACCCCCAGGGTCATCGCTGGTGGTCCATCCATGATGATGTTGACCCAGAGGATCTGGATTGCGGTGAACGGCGTGGCCAGCCCGAGGAATGGTGCGCCAAGCACGGTCAGGATCGCGCCGACGTTGGTCGACAACTGGAAGCGGACGAACTTGATGATGTTCTCGTAGATCGTTCGTCCCTCCTCGACGGCACGCACGATCGAGGCGAAATTATCGTCGGTCAGTACCAAGGTCGCCGCTTCCTTGGTCACTTCGGTTCCGGTAATGCCCATGGCCACGCCGATGTCGGCGCTCTTCAGCGCTGGTGCATCATTGACGCCGTCGCCGGTCATCGCCACGACATGACCTTGCGCCTGCAAGGCCTCGACGATGCGCATCTTGTGCTCGGGTGCAACCCGCGCGAAAACCGCGCTCTTCCCGATCAGGGAGGCGATTTCGCCCTGACTCAGGCCGTCGAGTTCCCGCCCTTCGTGCGTCTCGCCCTGCAGCCCGAGTTCGCGGGCGATGGCAGCAGCGGTCACCCGATGATCGCCAGTGATCATCTTGACCTGGATACCCGCCTGGTGGCAGGTGGCAATGGCATCCCTGGCCTCTGCGCGCGGCGGGTCGATGATGCCGACCAGAGCATGCAGGCTCAGGTCGCGCACCCAGGGCAGGAGATCACCAGCGGGATCGAAATCGGCCGCCGGAACGCGGCGGCTAGCCAAGGCCAGAACCCGTAGCGCCTGATCGGCCAGGGCGTCGTTCTCGGCGACGAAGGCCGCCCGCCCGACGTCATCCAGCGGCGACGGCCCGGCTGCCTCCCCGAGCGTTTGGCTGGACAGAGCCAGCAGCACGTCTGGCGCACCCTTGACGCAAATCAGCACCTGATCGCCCTCGTGGTGGAAGGTCGCCATGTACTTGGTCGCCGAGTCGAAAGGGATTTCGGCGATACGCGGCCACCGTTCCTGCGCCTCCTCGACCGACAGCCCAGCCTTGCCGGCCAGAGAGAGGAGCGCACCTTCAGTGGGGTCGCCAATCAGTGCACCATCCTTGATCCGCGCATCGATACACAAGGCAGCCGGCAGCAGGACTTTGCCCAAGGTGGTGGCATCGCCGCCTTCGATCCGCCCCGCGGGGCCATACCCCTCGCCACTGACCAGATAGCGCTGTCCATTGGCAAAGACAGCGCGGGCAGTCATCTGGTTGAGCGTCAGCGTACCGGTCTTGTCGGAGCAAATCACCGTCGTGCAGCCCAGGGTTTCGACTGCTGCCAGCTTCTTGACGATGGCGTTGCGCTTGGCCATCCGGTGCATGCCCAGGGCCAGCGTCACCGTCACCACCGCCGGCAAGCCCTCGGGAATCGCTGCCACGGCCAGGGCGATGGCAGTCATCGCCGTGGTGACCAGTTCGTCGCCCCGCATCAGCCCCATCACGAACATCAGACCAACGACCCCGCTGGCGATGACGGCCAGGCGTTTGCCCAGGCCATCAAGTTGTACCTGCAGCGGCGTCTCGCCTTCAGCGGTTTCCGCAAGCAAGCCGGCCAGACGCCCCATTTCGGTCGCCATGCCGGTAGCAGTGACAACAGCCTCCAAGCGGCCGCGGGTAACCACGGTATTCATGAACACCATGTTGTGACGCTCTGCCAACACTGCCGACTCGGCAACCGTATCCGCCAACTTTGCCACGGCGTGGGATTCACCGGTCAGAGCGGCTTCGGCCACTTCAGCGCTATGTGCGCTCAAGACACGGGCATCAGCCGGAATGCGGTCGCCGGCTTCCAGCAGCAGGATATCGCCGGGTACCAGCGCGGCCGCCTCGATCTGCTGCACTTCACCGTCGCGGCGAACACGTGCCGTCGGCGCCAGCATGTTCTTGAGGGCGGCCAGCGCCGCCTCGGCACGGTGTTCCTGAAAGAAACCCAGGGTCGCGTTGATCAGCACGACGACCCCGATCACGATCGCATCCTTGAGATCGCCGATGGCGCCTGCCAGCACCGCGGCACCGATCAAAATCAGGACGAGCAGGCTGCGAAACTGATCGAGGAATTTCTTCCAGGCCGGGCGCGGTGCCTTTTCCGCCAAGCGATTGGCACCGTGACGGGCAAGACCGGCAGCCACCTGGGCAGCATCAAGGCCACCTCGGGCATCGCTGCCCAGTTGATCAAGGCATTCCAGAGCACTCTGGGCATGCCAGGAAATGGAATCTGGCTTGTTCATGATTTCCCGGTCGAACGATGATGGACATGAGCAGCACCATAGGCGCAGATCGGGATTCGATGAATACGGTTTCCCGTGAATGACATTCCGGAAATATCCGAAACTTGCGGGAAATTCTGGCGCGCCCGGAGGGACTCGAACCCCCGACCTATTGCTTAGAAGGCAATTGCTCTATCCAGTTGAGCTACGGGCGCAACGGGTGCCACGACAGTAGCACAGGCGGGAAATGGTCGGGGCGGTGGGATTCGAACTCACGACCCTCTGCTCCCAAAGCAGATGCGCTACCAGACTGCGCTACGCCCCGACGAAGGTGCGCATTGTAACAGCGCCGTCCGACGGACGCCAGCAAAATGGCGTAATCCGGCTTGGGCTCAGGGTTAAGCCATTGTCACATTGCGCTGCAGCATGTCTTTCCCTTGCCTGTCGTGCGGCTTTCTGATATTTAATCGCCTTTTTGGTCAATGGAAGCGTCCACAAAATGGCAGAAGACTTGCTCCACAAACATTTCGCCCCTTACCAGCCGAAGGCTGACGAGGAGTACATGAGCAACAAGCAGCTCGCCCATTTCCGGAAGATCCTGGAAACGCTCAAGCAGGAACTGAGCGAGGATATCGACCGCACGGTACACACCATGCAGGATGAGGCAACGGTGTTCGCCGACCCGAACGACCGTGCCAGCCAGGAAACGGACATTGCCATCGAACTGCGCAACCGCGACCGCGAGCGCAAGCTGATCAAGAAGATCGACGAGACCCTCGGCCGCATCGACGAGGGCGATTACGGCTTCTGCGACAAATGCGGCGTCGAGATCGGCATCAAGCGCCTGGAAGCCCGTCCGACGGCCACCCTGTGCATCGACTGCAAGACACTCGACGAACTGAAAGAAAAGCAAATGGCGAAGTAATCGCCACAGCCTCACCGAACAAGCGCTTCGCGAAAACAGGCAGATAAAAAAAGGGCACCTCGCGGTGCCCTTTGCTTTTGCCGGAAGGCGATTACTGCTGTTGCTGCTGTTCCTGCTGGGCAGCGCCCTCTTCTTCGGCCACAGCCTTCATCGACAGCTTGACGCGACCGCGGTCGTCGGTCTCGAGAACCTTGACGCGAACGACCTGGCCTTCCTTGACGTAGTCTTCGACCTTGTTGACGCGCTCCTTGGCGATCTGCGAGATGTGCAGCAGGCCGTCCTTGCCCGGCAGGACCGAAACGATCGCGCCGAAATCGAGGATCTTGAGCACGGTGCCTTCGTAGATCTTGCCGATCTCGACTTCCGCGGTGATCGCGTCGATCTTGGCACGAGCAGCGGCAGCGGCATCGCCCGAGGTGGCAGCGATGGTGATCGTGCCGTCGTCCTGGATGTCGATGGTGGTGCCGGTTTCCTCGGTGATGCTGCGGATCACGGCGCCGCCCTTGCCGATCACGTCGCGGATCTTTTCCGGATTGATCTTGAAGGTGTACAGACGCGGGGCGTAGGCCGACATTTCTTCACGCGGGCCGGCGGCAGCTTCCTGCATCAGGTTGAGGATGTGCAGACGGGCTTCCTGGGCTTGCGCCAGGGCAACCTGCATGATTTCCTTGGTGATGCCCTGGATCTTGATGTCCATCTGCAGCGCGGTGATGCCGGTGGTGGTGCCGGCCACCTTGAAGTCCATGTCGCCGAGGTGATCTTCGTCGCCGAGGATGTCGGTGAGGACGGCAAAGCGGTTGCCTTCCTTGATCAGGCCCATGGCGATACCGGCAACGTGCGCCTTGAGCGGCACGCCGGCGTCCATCAGCGCCAGGCAGCCGCCGCAGACCGAAGCCATCGACGAGGAGCCGTTCGATTCGGTGATTTCGGAAACCACGCGCATCGAGTAGGAGAAGTCTTCCGGCTTCGGCAGCACGGCCAGCAGCGCGCGCTTGGCCAGACGGCCGTGACCGATTTCGCGACGCTTCGGCGTACCGACACGACCGCATTCGCCGGTGGCGTACGGGGGCATGTTGTAGTGCAGCATGAAGCGGTCGCGGTATTCGCCGGACAGCGCGTCGATGATCTGCTCGTCGCGGTTGGTACCGAGCGTGGCGACGGCCAGCGCCTGGGTTTCGCCACGGGTGAACAGGGCCGAACCATGGGTGCGCGGCAGGACGCCGGAACGCATGGTGATCGGCCGCACGGTACGGGTGTTGCGACCGTCGATACGCGGCGCGCCGGACAGGATGCGACCGCGGACGATACCGGCTTCGAGTTCGAAGAACAGGTTGCCGACGGTGTTGGCGTCCGGCGCACCTTCTTCACCGGTGCACAGGGCGGCAACGGCTTCGGCGGAGATTTCCTTGACGCGCTGGCTGCGGGCCTGCTTGGAGGTGATGCTGTAGGCTTCTTCCAGCTTGGCACCGACCAGATCCTTCAGGCGGGCGACCAGAGCTTCGTCCTTGGCCGGCGGCTGCCAGTCCCATTCCGGCTTGCCGGCTTCCTCGACCAGTTCGTTGATGGCGTTGATCGCCTTCTGCATCTCGGTGTGGCCGAAAACGACGGCGCCGAGCATGACTTCTTCCGACAGCTGGTCGGCTTCCGATTCGACCATCAGCACGGCGGCTTCGGTACCGGCGACAACCAGGTCAAGCTGGCTGTCCTTGAGCTGCGACAGCGTCGGGCAGAGCACGTACTGGCCATTGATGTAGCCAACGCGGGCGGCGCCGATCGGGCCGGCGAAGGGGATGCCGGAGATGGCCAGGGCGGCGGAAGCGCCGATCATCGCCGGGATGTCGGAATCGATTTCCGGGTTCAGCGAGATGACGGTGGCGACAACCTGGACTTCATTGTAGAAACCATCCGGGAACAGCGGACGGATCGGGCGGTCGATCAGGCGGCAGGTCAGCGTTTCCTTTTCCGAAGGACGGCCTTCGCGCTTGAAGAAACCACCGGGGATACGGCCGGCAGCGTAAACCTTTTCCTGATAATCAACGGTCAGCGGGAAGAAATCCTGACCGGGCTTGGCATTCTTGGCACCGACGACGGTCACCAGAACGACCGTCTCTTCCATCGAGACGACAACGGCACCGCCGGCCTGGCGGGCGATTTCGCCGGTTTCCAGGGTCACCTGGTGTTCGCCGTAGGCGAAGGTCTTTTTCACGACATTAAACATTGACTTCCTTTCTCTCTCATCACATTAACGCAACAATAACAACAACTTACACAACAACAAAGAACAACGGAACAACAAAAAACAAAAAAGCGGCCGGGAATTTTCCGGGCCGCTTTTCGTGGCTACGCCGTGCTGCTTACTTACGCAGGCCCAGCTTGGTGATCAGCGTGCGATAACGCTCGACATCCTTGCCCTTCAGGTAGTCCAGCAGCTTGCGGCGCTGCGAGACGAGGTGCAGCAGGCCACGACGCGAGTGGTGGTCCTTGCTGTGCTCCTTGAAGTGCGGCTGGAGGTCGTTGATGCGGGCGGTCAGCAGGGCAACCTGGACTTCCGGGGAACCGGTGTCGCCCTTGGACTGTGCGTATTCGGCGACGATGCTCGCCTTCTGTTCGGTGGTAACGGCCATTTCAAAACCCTCTTTCATTAAAACGACGCAGCCCCGGTTTGATAGAGCGAACGCCAATTGGAAAATTTTTTCCCGACGGTATCGGAAAGCGGCGGATTGTATCAGCTTACGGCGCCAGTTGCACCAGTCTTTTCGGCCACAGGCGCTGGCCCGGCCCGGGCTCGCCGACGCCGATCAACCGGTCTGCGGCATAGACCCGGATCTTGCCGCTCAAGCCTTCCGGCAAATCGACCGGATTACCGTGACTGAAGCGCTGTTCGGCTTCACCACTGAGATCGATCCGGGGCAGGCTCTGCAGCAGCGCATCGACCGGACGCAGGCAAGCGATGCGCGCGCCCTCCTCGATGCTGTCGATCTGCGCCAGCGTCATGGCGCCGTCGAGCACCAAGTCACCAACCCGGGTCCGCCGCAAGGCGGTCAGATGCGCGCCGCAGCCCAGCGCGGCGCCGATGTCCTGGGCCAGCACGCGAATATAGGTCCCCTTGCTGCAACTGACCGACAGGCGCAGACGGCGGCCGGCAAATTCCAGCAGTTCGATGGCATGAATGGTCACCGGCCGGGCCTCGCGGTCGACGGTGATGCCCTGCCGGGCGAGTTCGTAGAGCGGCCGGCCATCGCGCTTCAGCGCCGAATGCATGGGCGGCACCTGCAGGATGTCGCCGGTGAATTGCGGCAGCACGCGGGCAATGTCGGCTGGCGTGAGATTGACCTCGGCAGTCGCCGTGACGACGCCCTCGGCGTCGCCGGAATCGGTGCTGACTCCGAGCAGGAGCTCGGCCTCGTAGATCTTGTCGGCGTCGAGCAGATCGGCGGAAAACTTGGTTGCCTCGCCAAAACAGAGGGGCAGCAGGCCGGTGGCCAGCGGGTCGAGGGTACCGGTGTGACCGCCCTTGGCGGCGGAAAAAAGGCGCCGGGCCTTCTGCAGGGCATCGTTGGAACTCATGCCCTGCGCCTTGTCGAGCAGCAGCACGCCGTCAACCTGTTTCCAGGTTTTCCTGACTCTCGGCTCCATGGCGGGCCTAGTCTTCCGGCGTCTGGTCGCTGATCGCGTTGGCCTGCTGGATCAGCGCCGTCATGCTGGCACCGTATTCCAGGGAACTGTCGTAGACGAAATGCAGTTCCGGCAGGGTGTGAATATGGATGCGCCGCCCCAGCTCACGCCGCAGGAAACCGGCGGCACGCTTCAAGCCCTGCTCGATTTCGGGCAGGTGCTCGGCGTTGAGCGTGGTGAAGAAAACCTTGGCGTGCGCGTAATCCGGCGTCAGTTCGACCGAAGTCAGGCTGATCATGCCGACGCGCGGATCCTTCAGTTCGCTGCGGATCAGGTCGGCCAAGTCGCGGCGCACCTGCTCCGCGACCCGGTCTCCCCGTTGAAAGCCTCGTGCCTGCTTCTTCATTACAGCGTACGTGCCACTTCCTGGATTTCGTAGACTTCGAGCTGATCGCCTTCCTGGATGTCGTTATTGCCACGCAGCGACAGACCGCACTCGAAATTGGAACGGACTTCCTTGACGTCGTCCTTGAAGCGCTTGAGCGAATCCAGTTCGCCATCCCACTGAACCACGTGGTTGCGCAGCAGGCGGACGCGGGAATTGCGCTTGACCACACCTTCGAGCACGTAGCAGCCGGCAATGGCACCGACCTTGGAAACGTGGAAGACCTGGCGAATTTCGACCATGCCGGTAATCTGCTCGCGCTTCTCCGGCGACAACATGCCGGACAGCGCCGCCTTGACCTCGTCGACCGCGTCGTAGATCACGTTGTAGTAACGGATATCGACACCGAAGCTCTCGGCCAGCTTGCGCGAACCGGCATCGGCACGGATGTTGAAGCCGATGATGACGGCACCCGAGGCTTGCGCCAGGTTGACGTCGGATTCGCTGATCGCACCGACCGCACCGTGGATGATCTGGACGCGGACTTCCTCGTTGGACAGCTTGGACAGGGTCTGCACCAGGGCTTCCTGCGAACCTTGCACGTCGGCCTTGACGATCAGCGGCAGGGTCTTGACCTGGCCTTCTTCCATCTGCTGGAACATGTTCTCCAGCTTGGCCGCCTGTTGCTTGGCCAGCTTGACGTCGCGGAACTTGCCCTGACGGAACAAGGCGATTTCGCGCGCCTTCTTTTCGTCGGCCAGCACGATGGCTTCTTCGCCGGCTGCCGGCACGTCCGACAGACCGAGGATTTCGACCGGAATCGACGGACCTGCCTCGTTGATCGGCTTGCCGTTTTCGTCGAGCATGGCGCGAACACGACCGAAGACCTGGCCGGCGAGCACGATGTCGCCGCGCTTGAGGGTACCGGACTGGACGAGCATGGTCGCCACCGCACCACGACCCTTGTCGAGACGGGCTTCGATGATCAGGCCCTTGGCCGGCGCATCCTTCTGCGCCGTCAACTCGAGAACTTCGGCTTGCAGCAGGACCTGTTCGAGCAGTTCGTCGATGCCGGTGCCCTTCTTGGCCGACACCGGGCAGAACGGCGAATCGCCGCCGTACTCTTCCGGAATCACGCCTTCGGCAACCAGCTCCTGCTTTACGCGATCGGGGTTGGCGTCCGGCTTGTCGATCTTGTTCACCGCCACCACCAGCGGCACGCCGGCTGCCTTGGCGTGGTGGATCGCTTCCTTGGTCTGCGGCATGACACCGTCGTCGGCCGCCACCACCAGGATGACGATGTCGGTCGCCTTGGCACCGCGCGCCCGCATCGCCGTGAAGGCTTCGTGACCCGGGGTATCGAGGAAGGTGATCATGCCGCGCTCGGTTTCGACGTGGTAGGCACCGATGTGCTGCGTGATGCCGCCGGCTTCGCCCGCAGCGACCTTGGCGCGGCGGATGTAGTCAAGCAGCGAGGTCTTGCCGTGGTCGACGTGACCCATGACGGTAACCACCGGGGCGCGCGGCTCCAGCGGCACGTCCTTGTGTTCGGCGCTGTCTTCGAGGAAAGCATCGGGATCGTCGAGCTTGGCGGCAACCGCCTTGTGGCCCATTTCCTCGACCACGATCATCGCCGTTTCCTGGTCCAGCACCTGGTTGATGGTGACCATCGAACCCATCTTCATCATCGTCTTGATGACTTCGGTCGCCTTCACGGCCATCTTGTGGGCCAGGTCGGAAACAGTGATGGTTTCCGGAATATGAACTTCGCGGGAAATCGGCTCGGTCGGCGCCTGGAAGCTGCCCTGACCGTCGTCCGACTTGCCATGCGATTTCTTGTGACCGTGGCGACCATCCTTCCAGCCGCTGCCGGTATCGGCGCCGCGGGTCTTGAGACCGCCCTTCTTCTTGCCGTCGTCGGCAGCACGACCGCCCTTTTCGCCCTTTTTGCCGGCGCCCGGGGCATCCGGCTTCTTGTGCAGCGTACCCTTTTCGCCTTCGCCGGTGCGTGCCTGCGCAGCTGCTTGCTGCTTGGCTTGCTCGGCCGCCTTGGCAGCCGCTGCGGCAGCTTCGGCCTGGGCCCGCATCTGGGCGAGGTTGGCTTCACGGGCCTGCTTCTCGCGCAGTTCGCGTTCCTGAATCTCGCGCAGGCGGTTGAAGCGCCGCGCTTCTTCTTCGCGGGCCTTGAGTTCCTTCTCGCCGATGATGGCGGCGCGATCGATGGTCCGTCTTACCGGCGCGGCATCCGTCTTCGGCGCTGCATCGACGACCGGCGCTTCGGCCGGCGCCACGATTTCCGGTTCCGGCTGCGACTCCGGCTCGGCCGGCACTTCCGGTTCGGGCTCGGGCTCAGGCGTCGGCGGCAGCTCGACCACCGGCTCGGGAGCAAGCTCCACCACCGGTTCGACCACCGGCGACGCCTCGACCTCCAGCGGCGCGTCGAGCACTGCTGCTTCCTCTGCCGATTCAGCCGCTTCCGGCAGCTGTTCATGCACATCGCGCTTGACCAGCACGCGCTTCTTGCGCACTTCGACCTGGACAGTCCGGGCCCGACCATGCGAATCGGTGGCCTTGATCTCGGAGGTCTGCTTACGGGTCAGGGTGATCTTGTTCTTGGGCTCGGCCTCGCCGTGCGAGCGACGCAGATAGTCGAGCAGGCTCGTCTTGTCCTGGTCGGTCAGCGTGTCGTTACCACCCGACTTGCCCACCCCGGCACGCTCAAGCTGCTCGAGCAGCGAAGCGACCGGCATCTTGAGTTCAACGGCGAATTGCGAAACAGTTGTTGCAGACATACTTCCTACCTCCCTGCTCACTCGAACCAGTGAGCACGTGCCTTGAGAATGAGTTCCTTGGCACGCTCTTCATCAATGCCGGTCATTTCCGTCAGTTCATCAACCGCCAGTTCGGCGAGATCATCGCGCGTCTTGACGTCATGTTCGGCCAGCTTGGCGGCCAGTTCCTTGCTCATGCCATCGAGGCCGATCAGATCCTCGGCGACGCTCTCCAGCTTTTCCTCGGTGGCGATCGCTTCGGTCAGAAGGACATTGCGTGCGCGATTACGCAACTCGTTGACGATGTCTTCGTCCAGACCTTCAATCTCCAGCATTTCAGCCAGCGGCACGTAGGCCACTTCTTCCAGCGTCGAGAAACCTTCCTCGATCAGCAGGTCGGCCAACTCCTCGTCGATGTCCAGCTTTTCCATGAACATCACGCGGGTCACCGCATATTCGGCTTCGGCGCGCTTGGCCGATTCGTCCTGGGTCATCAGATTGATGGTCCAGCCGGTCAGCTCGGATGCCAGGCGCACGTTCTGACCGCTGCGGCCGATGGCGATGGCCAGGTTGTCCTCGTCGACGACCACGTCCATGGCATGCTTTTCCTCATCGACGACGATCGAGGTAACTTCGGCCGGCGACAGTGCGCCGATCACGAACTGCGCCGGATCAGCCGACCACAGGACGATGTCGATGTTCTCGCCGCCGATCTCGTTGCGCACGGCAGTGACGCGCGAACCGCGCAGGCCGACGCAGGTGCCGATCGGATCGATGCGCGGATCGTTCGACTTGACGGCGATCTTGGCACGCATGCCAGGGTCGCGGGCGCAAGCCTTGAGCTCCATCAGGCCGTCTTCGATTTCCGGCACTTCCAGTTCGAACAGCTTGATCACGAATTCCGGGGCGGTACGCGACAGGATGATCTGCGGACCGCGGGCACCGCGGTCGATACGCAGCAGATAGGCGCGAACGCGGTCGCCAATGCGCAGGTTTTCCTTGGGAATCATCTGGTCGCGCGGCAGCACGGCTTCGATCTTGCCGGCTTCGACGATGGCATTGCCACGCTCCATGCGCTTGATCGTGCCGAAAACGACGTGTTCCTTGCGGTCGAGGAAATCGGACAGGATCTGTTCGCGCTCGGCGTCGCGGATCTTCTGCAGGATCACCTGCTTGGCGGCCTGGGCACCGATACGACCGAAATCGATCGGCTCCAGCGGTTCCTCAAGATAGTCGCCGGCCTCGATTTCCGGGTCGTCCTTGGCCGCTTCCGACATCGGCACCTGCTGGTACTCGTTGACGTACTCGCTGTCGGGCACCACCAGCCAACGGCGGAAGGAGTCGTAATTGCCGGTGGCACGGTCGATGACGACACGGACCTCGGCTTCGTCGTGGATACGCTTCTTGGTCGCCGACGCAAGCGCCAGCTCAAGGGCACCGAAGACGATTTCCTTGTTGACGTTCTTTTCGCGGGCCAGTGCATCGACCAGCAGCAACAGTTCACGGCTCATTGGCTAAAACCTCCAGGTACTTCAGTCGAATTTCGGCACCAGGCGTGCCTTTTCGATATTGTTGAATTCGAGTTCCACGTCTTCCTTCTCCAGGCGAAGACCCACCTTGCCGGCCTCGCAGCCGAGCAGCCGGCCCTGGAAGTTGCGGCGATTGTTGTGCGGGATGCGCAGCTTGATCTGGATGTCCTGACCGGCGAAACGCGCGAAATCGACTTCCTTCTTGACGACGCGATCCATACCGGGCGAGGAGATTTCGAGGCGGTCGAAATCGACGTTCTCGACCTCGAATACCCGCGTCAACTGGTTGGAAACCTTGGCGCAATCCTCGACATCGACCCCGCCCTCCTTGGCCGGGGCGTCGATGAAGACGCGAATGGTCCTGCCGCGCGGCGACATCTCGACGTCAACGAGTTCGTAACCGAGACCGGTAACCGTCGTTTCAAGCAGCGAATTCAAATCCATAGGCACAAATAAAAAATGGGCGAAACGCCCA
>DILW01000027.1:28920-29043 GCA_002425245.1 Betaproteobacteria bacterium UBA5582
AATAAAAAATGGGCGAAACGCCCACCTCAGAAAAATAAGATGCCCGCCAAAACAGCGGGAGGAACAAACCCGTGAATTATAACGAGTTTATTCCTTCCCCACAATCGCCAGCGCGCTGACGAG
>DILW01000143.1 GCA_002425245.1 Betaproteobacteria bacterium UBA5582
GGCCAGCAGCAGCGCGTGGCGATCGCCCGCGCGCTGGCCATGCGCCCGGCACTAGTGCTGGCCGACGAGCCGACCGGCAACCTCGACACGCATACCGCCGACGACATCTTCGCCCTGCTGCGCGAGGTCAACCTGCGCGAAGGCACGACCTTCCTGATCGTCACCCACGATCCAAGGCTGGCCGCCCGCTGCGACCGCATCGTCGAACTGGTCGACGGCCAAATCGTCAGCGACCGGGCCAACGCCACGGGCTAGCCGGAATCGGGCAGTGGCGCTATCCTCGCCCCCTGCACCCGATCAACAAGCTGGAGACAAACATGCCTGCCCTGCTTTCCCATCCCGATCCCGACGGTCTGCTCGAATACTCGGTGGTGTATACCGACCGCGCACTGAACCACATGTCGCAGCAGTTCCAGGGCGTGATGCGCGACATCTCGCGCATCGTCAAGAAGGTCTATCACGCCAAGGCGGCCATCGTCGTTCCCGGCAGCGGCACCTTCGGCATGGAAGCGGTGGCCCGCCAGTTCGCCACCCAGCGCAAGGTGATGGTGATCCGCAACGGCTGGTTCAGCTTCCGCTGGACGCAGATTTTCGACATGGGCCACATCCCGTCCGAAAGCATCGTCCTCAAGGCCCGCCAGCAAGGCAGCGGCGCCCAGGCGCCGTTTGCCCCGGCGCCGATCGAGGAAGTCGTTGCCGCCATCCGCGAGCAGCGGCCGGAAGTGGTTTTCGCCCCGCACGTCGAAACCTCGTCCGGGATGATCCTGCCCGACGATTACCTGCACGCCGTCGGCGCCGCCGTGCGCGAGGTGGATGGCCTGTTCGTGCTCGACTGCATCGCTTCCGGCACCGTCTGGGTGAACATGGCGGCAAACGATGTCGACGTGCTGATCAGCGCCCCGCAAAAAGGCTGGAGCGGTTCGCCGTGCTGCGCGCTGGTGGCGCTGGGCGAGCGCGCCCGCGCGCACATCGACGCCACCAGCAGCACCAGCTTCGCCTGCGACCTGAAGAAATGGCTGCACATCATGGAAGCCTATGAGAGCGGCGGTCACGCTTACCACGCGACGATGCCGACCGATGCCCTGGCCGCCGTGCGCAAGGTCATGCTGGAGACCGAAGCCTACGGCTTCGACAAGGTCTGCGCCGAACAATGGGAACTCGGCCGCCGGGTACGCGCCCTGCTGGTCGAACGCGGTTTCCCCAGCGTCTCCGCCGAAGGTTTCCAGGCCCCCGGCGTGGTCGTCAGCTATACCACCGACCCGGACATCCAGAACGGCCGCAAATTCATCGCCCAGGGCGTGCAGAGCGCTACCGGCGTACCGCTGATGTGCGACGAACCGGCCGACTTCCGCAGCTTCCGCCTCGGCCTGTTCGGCCTCGACAAGCTGCACGATCCGGATGCCGCAGTGGCCAGGCTGGCCGCGGCGCTGGACGGGATCGTCGACTGAAACGAATCCTTACATCTGGCAAACGACAGCTTACGTCGATCTCCTTAAGCTTGGTCCTGTCGCCGGTCACGTTCCGGCTCATTCACAGGAGAACACCATGAAGGACTTCATCCAGCCCAAGCGTCTGCTCGTCGTTGCCAGCCTTGCCCTCGCCATTCCGCTCGCCGCCCTCGCCTCCCCCGGCGCCAAGGGCGGCGGCTGCGAGGCCCGCGACGGCATGCGCAAGACCGCCATGCACGGCGGTCACGGCATGATGGGCGAGCCGATGATGATGCGCGGCCTGCATCGCCTCGACCTCAGCGAAGCCCAGCAGGACAAGATTTTCGAGATCATGCACGGCCAGGCGCCGGCCGCGCGCGAGCAGATGAAGAGCCTGCGCAAGAGCGAACAGGCGTTGCAGGCGCTGAAAGCGACGCCGGATTTCAGCGATGCCAAGGCGCGCCAACTGGTCGACCAGATTGCCAAGCAGCGCGCCGACATGGAAATGTCCCGCCTGCAGACCGAGCGCAAGGTACTCGACCTGCTCAGCCCGGAACAGCGCAAGCAGCTGGCTGAAATGAAGCCGGGCCCGCGCGGCGGCGACCGGGGTCCGCGTTCCTGAACGCAGCCCGCTGACGTGAAAACGGCCGCATCAGCGGCCGTTTTTCATTTGGCGTCCGGATCGCCCCCCGGCGGAAAGCCGGGAAACATCGAACGGGTCTGGTTCTGCAGTTGATCCTGCATGGACAGGAACATCTTCTTCGACTGGTCCATGTAGGCGGTCATCATGTTCTGCATCGCCGGCTGCTGGAAATTCAGGAACTGGTTCCAGAAATCCGCCTGCACGCTGGCCGTATCGCCGCCGTACATGCTGCGCGACTGCTCCTGCAGTTTCTGCTGGAAATCGACGAAGGTCTTCATGTTGTTTTCCAGGTACTTGCCCAGCATGTTCTGCGAGGTGCTACCGTAGAAACGGATGAAGCCTGAAAGCAGGTCGCAGGAGAACAGCGGAACGCCGCCGGTTTCCTCTTCCAGGATGATCTGCAGCAGGATGCTGCGGGTCAGGTCATCCCCGGTCTTGGCGTCGATGACCTTGAAGAACTCGAACTTCAATACCAGTTCCTTGACATCCCCCAGGGTGATGTATGCGCTTGTCTTGGTATCGTACAAGCGACGGTTGGGGTACTTCTTGATCAGGCGAACCGGTTCGGACATGCTGAAGCCTCAAGACTGGTTTATGTGCAGTGCAGCATTATAGCGCAAAAAAAGGGCGCCCGAAGGCGCCCCTTGATGGTGCATTGCAAAATTAATGACGAAGGATCAAACGCATGTCATCGATCCGTAACATCAGCATCCTGCAATCCGACCCGATTTACCTGCTATCAGGCAGCCTTCTTGCTGGCGGCCTTCGGCGCGGCAGCGGTGGTGGCCTTGATGGTGGCTTCGGTGGCAGCGGAAACGCTGGCTTCGGCAACTTCGGCAGCCTGCTTGGCAACCTTGTTCAGGCCGTCCATGGCTTCGTTGGCCGACTTGATCGCGGTCTTGACAGCGGCAACGGCCACTTCGGAACCAGCCGGTGCGGAGGCCAGGGCCTTCTCGACCAGGGTCGAAACCTTGGCGTTGGTGTCGGCAACATGCACTTCGACTTCCTTGGCGATCTTTTCCTTGGTGTCGGTTGCGATGGCGATCACGTTGCGCGAATATTCGACCGACTTCTCGATCGACGGAGCAGCGATGCCCTTCTGCAGTTCAACCAGGGACTGGATGTCCTTGACGCCGAGCAGGGCGTTCAGGTTGGAAACGTAGGCTTCGAAAACCGAGCGCGAAGCGGCCAGGTTGAGCACGGTCAGACGCTCGATGCCTTCGAAAGCGGTGTTGGCAAAGAACAGGGCGAAGTTGAAGCCGGACTTGGCGAACTCTTCAGGTTTGATGGACATTTTGGTTTCTCCGGGAGGGTTGGGTATCAGGGCAAAACATGTTGCGATGCAGCATGCCTCTATTCTATTCATTGACTATCACAAGTCAACAACATTTTGTGCAGCGCACCATTTTTCAAAATCAGCATGACCAAGTGCTGTTTGGCCGCAGCTTAACAAGCTCCCGTTACAGCGAGACGACAGCGTTTACCCACTTTCAACCGCCCTGATTCACGCCATGCAGATTCCATTTTCACAAGCCGTCCAGTTACTCCACCAGACCCGTCATGCCGTGCTCGGCACCCATTCCACGCAGCTGCCCGGCTACCCTTATGGCACTGCCGTTCCGCTGGTCGTCGACGGGCAGCACCGGCCGCTGCTCCTGATCAGCGCGCTGGCAGAGCACACCCGCAACCTGCTCGCCGACAACCGCGCCAGCCTGGCGGTGGTCGAGGATGGCCGGGACAACGTCCAGGATGCCGCGCGGATCACCCTGCTCGGCCGCTGTGAGCGTTTTGAGCCGAGCCCGGAACTGGTCGAACGCTACCTGCGTTACCAGCCCGCGGCCGAACAATACCTGCAACTGGATTTCATGTTTTTCCGCCTGCTCGTCGAACGCGCCCGCTACATCGGTGGTGTCGGCCGCATGGGCTGGCTGGAGACGGCAGACTGGCAGAGCGCGGAAGCGCTGACGCCGGCCGAGGAAAAATGCCTGCTTGAGGAAGGTGCGGCGCTGGTACCGGCGCAAGCGCAGCTGCTGGGCATCGATGCTTTCGGCATCGACCTCGAACACGGGGGGCGGCGACTGCGCCGGCAATTCGCCCAGCCAGGCGGCTACGCCGCCATCAAGCAAATGCTGCCCGACCTCCTGGCTGCCTTCGCCACAGAAGCCTCAGCGGGCGCCTAGCACTCCTCTTCGGTCAGCGCCGCGCACGGACCGACCGGCGACAGACCGGCAACCCGGCCAAAACTGGCGGTCTTGCGCGCGATCGACATGGCATCCTTGGCCACAATCGGCGCACCGCGATGAATATGGATGAGGACACTGCTCCCGGCGTTCGAACGCACCTGCGCGACCCAGTGAGTGCTGGCGATTTCGCCCTGATTCTGCATGCTCATTCAAGCCTCCCAAAGGAAGTCGCCATTGTTGAGCAGAACGACATGGGGGATTGTATTGGTACGTAACCGTAGGTAGTGCTTGCGTAATCGCCTCAACCGAGCGGGAGGACTGCAAGTTACGGGATCCTGATGGTGGGCGGTACTGGGTTCGAACCAGTGACCCCTGCCGTGTGAAGGCAGTGCTCTACCACTGAGCTAACCGCCCATCGAGGAAGGCGCGCATTTAACCACAACTCGGGCAGACGGTCAAACCCGGGTCGGCTAGAATAACGCACTTTGTTCCAAGCCAATCGATCCCCATGAAGAAGCCCGTTCGCACCCGCTTTGCCCCCAGCCCCACCGGCTACCTGCACATTGGCGGCGCCCGCACCGCCCTGTTTTCCTGGGCCTATGCGCGCCGCCACGGCGGTCAGTTCATCCTGCGCATTGAAGATACCGATGTTGCCCGGTCGACGCCGGAAGCCGTGCAGGCCATTCTCGACGGCATGGCCTGGCTGGAACTGACGCACGACGAAGGCCCCTTCTACCAGATGCAACGGATGGATCGCTACCGCGAGGTGATCCGGCAGATGCTCGCCGACGGCTCCGCTTATTACTGCTACACCTCGCGTGAGGAACTCGACGCGCTGCGCGCCGAACAGGAAGCACGCAAGGAGAAGCCGCGCTACGACGGTCGCTGGCGCCCCGAGGCCGGCAAGACCCTGCCGCCCCCGCCAGCCGGCATTCCGCCGGTGGTCCGCTTCCGCAACCCGAAGGATGGCGTGGTCGCCTGGGACGACGCAGTCAAGGGCCGCATCGAGATCGCCAACGAAGAACTCGACGACCTCATCATCGCCCGCGCCGACGGCACACCGACCTACAACTTCTGCGTTTGCGTCGACGACTGGGACATGGGCATCACCCACGTCATCCGCGGCGACGACCACGTCAACAACACCCCACGCCAGATCAACATCCTCCAGGCGCTGGGCGCCGAGGTGCCGATCTACGGGCACCTGTCGATGATTCTCGGCGACGACGGCGCCAAGTTGTCGAAGCGGCACGGCGCAGTTTCGGTGATGCAGTACGACGAGGACGGTTTCCTCAAGGATGCGGTCATCAATTACCTGGCCCGGCTCGGCTGGTCGCACGGCGACGACGAGGTTTTCTCGCGCGAGCAGTTCGTCGAATGGTTCGACCTCGACCACATCACCGCCTCCGCTGCCCAGTTCAACACCGAAAAGCTGCTCTGGCTCAACCAGCACTACATGAAGCAACTGCCAGCCGCAGAACTGGCCGCCCGGGTCAAGCCGCGACTCGCCGCCCGCGGCATCGCCACCGACACCGGACCGAGCCTGGAAAAGGCGGTCGCCCTCTACGTTGATCGCTGCAACACGCTCAACGTACTGGCCGACGCGGTCGAAGTCTTCTACCTGAGCGTTGAACCAGCCGCGGAACTGCTCGCCCAGCACCTGACCGACGAAACCCGGCCGGCGCTGGCCGATTTCGCCGTTGGCCTGGGCGAAGTCGCCTGGGAAACCCCGGCCATTTCCGCCCTGATCAAGGAGACCATCGCCCGTCACGGACTGAAGATGCCGAAGCTGGCAATGCCGCTGCGCGCCATTCTGGTCGGCCAGACCCAGACGCCTTCGGTCGACGCGGTGATCGAACTGATCGGTCGCGAACGCGCCCTGGCGAGCCTGAAAAAATATCTCTGAAAAATCGCAAGAAGCCCTTTACAAGGGAAAAGACGGTCCCTATAATGCGGCCTTCTTTCGAGCGGGGGTATAGCTCAGCTGGGAGAGCGCTTGCATGGCATGCAAGAGGTCAGCGGTTCGATCCCGCTTACCTCCACCATAAAAGCTCGAAGGAAAGTCCGGGTCCCCATCGTCTAGAGGCCTAGGACACCGCCCTTTCACGGCGGTAACTGGGGTTCGAATCCCCATGGGGATGCCAAAGGTTTTGGTGCGGAGTGGTAGTTCAGTTGGTTAGAATACCGGCCTGTCACGCCGGGGGTCGCGGGTTCGAGCCCCGTCCACTCCGCCAATTTACAAATCCGGTTTGACCGGTTTGTTTTCTGCCAGTCGCGACGGCGACGGCATGAAGCAAAGATTCGGCTGTCTCTCTGAACTGGGGGTATAGCTCAGCTGGGAGAGCGCTTGCATGGCATGCAAGAGGTCAGCGGTTCGATCCCGCTTACCTCCACCAGGCACCGAATCGACAAGTTTGCGTAGTCCGGGTCCCCATCGTCTAGAGGCCTAGGACACTACCCTTTCACGGTAGGTACCGGGGTTCGAATCCCCGTGGGGACGCCAAGCTTTAGCGCGGAGTGGTAGTTCAGTTGGTTAGAATACCGGCCTGTCACGCCGGGGGTCGCGGGTTCGAGCCCCGTCCACTCCGCCAATTCACATTAACGCCTTGTAGCATCGTGGCTTCCACGACACTACAAGGCGTTTTGTTTTGAAAGTGCTACACAAGGCGGCTGAAAACGCCCACAAAACATTCGCCAGCACGATTGAGACAGATGAAAGCTGTTGCTTGAAGCAATAGAACAAACCCGATTTTGTCCTGGACAAACAAAAGATAAAATCGCAGAATCGGTATAATAAAGCGAACTGACGTTTTAATATCGATCTTCGTCCAGGACATCACATGAACAAAGTTGCACTGATCACCGGCGCAGCGGGTGGTCTCGGGCGGGCCGTGGCGGCCCGGTTGGTTGCCGATGGCTGGCAACTGATCGTCACCAGCCGCCAGGCCGAGCATCTGTCGGCAGCCTTCGGCAATCAGCATCTGCAAGTGGTCGCCGATTGCTCGACGGTGGCCGGAGCGCGGCAGATTCTTCAAGTCACCAAAGAGGCCGGGATGCTGCCGCAGGCGCTGGCCCATTGTGTCGGCAACATCCGCCTTGGCGCCATGCATCGCATGAGCGAAGCGGATTTCAATGACTGCCTGAACGCCAATCTGGTCAGCGCTTTCCATACCCTGTCCGCCTTCGTCGGCGCCTTGCGCGAGGCGCGCAGTCCCGGCGCGGCAGTGCTGGTCTCCTCGGCGGCTGCGCGCATCGGCACCCCCAATCACGAAGCGGTTGCCGCCGCCAAGGCCGGCCTCGAAGGCCTGGTCCGCGGCGCGGCTGCGACTTATGCGGCCAACGCCATCCGCATCAATGCCGTTGCCCCGGGCATCATGGAAACACCGGCATCGGCCGGCATCATCGCCAGCCCGGCAGCGCGTGAAGGCGCCGCCCGCCAGTATCCCTTGCCCGGCATCGGCTCGCCGGACGAGCTGGCCGAGTTGATGTCATGGCTGCTTTCGGATTCCGCCGCCCGAATCACCGGTCAGACATGGGCGATGGACGGTGGCTTTGCCAGCATCCGACCGCTGGTCAAATAACTCCAGACTCAGCGCCCCCCAGGCAGACATTCCCATGAAAACCTCCAGCGTCGCCCACGCCGTTCCCAGCAGCCGCCTCTCCCGGCTGGTGCGCATGGGCAGCCTGGCATCGGGCATTGCCGGCAACATGTTTGCGGAAGGGGTGCGCCAGCTGGCCCATGGACGCCGGCCCAGTCTGGACGAGTTGCTGCTGACGCCGGCGAATGCGCGGCGGGTTGCCGACCAGCTGGCGCAATTACGCGGTGCGGCAATGAAAGTCGGACAATTGCTGTCGATGGACGCTGGCGAACTGCTGCCGCCCGAGCTGAGCGAAATTCTCTCGCGCTTGCGTGCAGACGCCCGGCCGATGCCGATGAGCCAGTTGGTAAGCGTGCTCGAAAGCAACTGGGGCAAGGACTGGGACCAGCAATTTCAACGTTTTTCCTTTACCCCGCTGGCCGCCGCCTCGATCGGCCAGGTCCATGCCGCGCAAACCCGCGATGGCCGGCAACTGGCCATCAAGGTCCAGTATCCCGGCGTCCGCGAAAGCATTTCGAGCGATGTCGATAACGTGGCCACCCTGCTGCGCATCTCCGGTTTGCTGCCGGGCAATGTCGATCTCTCGTCGCTGTTTGCTGAAGCCAAGCGCCAGTTGCACGACGAGGCCGACTACCTCAAGGAGAGCAGGCATCTGGCGCATTACCGCGAGCTGCTGGCGGACGATGCAAAATTCTGTCTACCGGAGGTACATGCCGGCCTGACCACCGGGAATATCCTGGCCATGTCCTTTGTCGAGGGCGTACCGGTCGAATCCCTGAGTACGGCACCGCAATCCGAGCGCGACCGGCTGCTCGGCGTGTTGTTCGGACTGCTCTTCCGCGAAATTTTCGAATTCCGGCGAGTCCAGACCGATCCGAATTTCGCCAATTACCGCTACAACCCGGGTACCGGGCAGTTGGTCCTGCTCGATTTCGGGGCAACCCGGATTTACCAGCCAGAACTGCTTGAAGCCTATCGTCGCCTGCTCACCGGCGGCATGTCCGGCGACCGCAGCGTCGTCAATGCGGCCGCTGACGAAATCGGCTACTTCCAGGCCAACATTCAGGGCCACCATCGCCAACGGGTCCTCGACATCTTTGCCCTGGCCTGCGAGCCTTTACGCCACCACGGTCCCTATGACTTTGGCCGCTCCGATCTGGCGTTGCGCATGCACTACGCCGGCATGCAACTGGCCAGGGACAAGGATTTCTGGCATACGCCGCCGGTCGATGCGTTGTTCCTGCATCGCAAGATCGGCGGGCTTTATCTGCTCGCAGCCAAGCTGCGGGCTTGCGTCGACATACGCGCCCTATTCCTGCCTTACGCGGCATCAACATGAACCGACGACTGGCGTCGGAACGCCAGTGTTACATTTCAAACAAAGTCCGGTCGTCTGGCTCCGTTATAATTTCCGGCTTTGTTTCCCCTGTTCGCGTCCGGAGCCTCGGTCAATGCCGCATTTCCCAGTTCAGCCGTCATCCCATCGCCTTGCCGGCCTGATTCTCGGAGTCCTCGCGTGCATCGCCAGCCTGTCGGCTCGTGCCGACTCCGATTTCGCTCCGCGCCTGAAGACCTCGATTCCCGAGAGTTTCCAGCACCTCCCGATGGACGGATTTAGCCTGCAGGAAATCCAGGCGCCGCCCGAACTGCCCCTCACCATCGACCTGACGCTGCGCAGCACCAACCTCTGGGAGCGTCTGCGCCAGGGTTTCGCCATGACGGACCTGAACGACGATCTGGTCCTGCACTATCAGCAGTGGTACATGAACCGGCCGGAAGCCCTGCGCCGGATGATCGAGCGTAGCCGCCCCTACCTGCACCACATCGTCGAAGAACTGGAAGCGCGCGGCATGCCGACCGAACTGGCGCTGCTGCCAATGGTCGAGAGTTCGTTCAACCCGATGGCCCACTCGCCGGCAGCGGCTTCCGGCCTGTGGCAGTTCATTCCCGCCACCGGCCGACGCTTCAACCTGCAGCAGAACTGGTGGCGGGACGAGCGCCGCGATGTCGTTGCCTCGACCAACGCCGCCCTTGATTACCTGCAGACCATCTACGACATGCACGGCGACTGGCATCTGGCGCTGGCCTCTTACAACTGGGGCGAAGGCGCGGTCAAACGGGCCATCGAGAAGAACGAGGCACGAGGGCTGCCGACCGACTACCCGAACCTGACCATGCCCAAGGAAACGCGGCATTACGTCCCCAAGCTGCAGGCGCTCAAGAATATCCTCGGCAACCCGGAGACCTTCGCCCGGCTCGGCCTGCCCTTCATTCCCAACCAGGCCTACCTGGTCACCACCGCCGCATCCCGGCCGATGGACGTGAAGACTGCGGCCCGCCTGGCCAACATGACGGTCGAGGAATTCCGCCATCTCAACCCTTCGCACAATCGGCCGGTAATCAAGGCCGACGCCCTGGTCGTGCTACCGGCCGACCGGATCGACATCTTCAACAGCAACCTGGCCAACCACCGGGCCCCGCTGACGCAGTGGCAGGCCTATGCCGTCCGCTCGGCCGAGCGCGTCGGCGATATTGCTTCCCGCCTTGGCGTCAGCACCAGCGAGCTGATCCAGGCCAACGGCCTGCCCGGCAATGTCCGTCTGGCGGCTGGCTCGAAGATTCTGGTTCCCGGCAACGGCAATCAGGAAGGCCTGCAGCGCATGCTCGGCATGGAATCGTCGCCGGTCACCATCCAGCCGGAAGCCAAGAAGCGTGGCAAGAAGAAGTCCGGCGCGAAAAAGGCAACCGCCAAGGGCAAATCGGTCAAGGCCGTGAGCAAGGGTTCCTCCAAAACCACCAAGGCCAGCCCCAAAGCCAGCAGCAAGAAGAAACCGGCCAAGAAGCGCTGATTCGCTCAGCTGACCCAGTGACAGGCGACGACGTGGGTGTCGCCGAGTTGCGTTGGTGCCGGGTAGCGTTCGCGACAGACCTCGGTGGCCTGCGGGCAACGCGGATGGAAGTGACAGCCTGAAGGCGGCTTGGCCGGCGACGGCGTTTCCCCGGGCAGGCGGATGCGCCCTTCTCCACTCCCCGGACGCGGCGCCGGCACCGCCGACAGCAAGGCCCGGGTGTAGGGATGGCGCGGATTGCCCAGCACCGCGTCGGCGCTGCCACGCTCGACGATGCGCCCGAGGTACATCACCGCCACATCGTGCGCCAGGTACTCGACCACGGCGAAGTTGTGGGTGATGAACAGATAGGCCACGCCCAGTTCGGCCTGCAGGGTTTTCAGCAGGTTGAGAATCTGCGCCTGCACCGAAACATCAAGCGCCGAGGTCGGCTCGTCGCAGACCAGGAGTTGCGGTTGCACCGCCAGGGCCCGGGCGATGGCAATGCGCTGACGCTGGCCGCCGGAGAATTCATGCGGAAAGCGCTCGGCCGCGTCGTCCGGCAAACCGACCTGCCGCAACAGCGCGCCAATCGCTGCCGGCAAATCGCCGCCGATACCGAGCGCGCTCATGCCTTCGGCGATGATTTCTCCGATCCGCAAGCGCGGGTTGAGCGAAGCGAAAGGGTCCTGGAAGATCATCTGCAACTGTCGGCGTGCCGCGCGCAGTTCGCGCCCGGACAAGCCGGTCAGCTCCTTGCCGGCCAGCCGCACACTGCCCGCCGTCGGCCGGATCAGCTGCAGCAGCGCCTTGCCCACCGTCGTCTTGCCACAGCCGGATTCGCCGACCAGGGCCAGCGTACGCCCGGGCGCAATGGCCAGCGACACGCCATCGACCGCATGCACCTGGCCAACCACGCGCTGCAGAACGCCCTTGCGGATGGGGAAATGCACCTTCAGGTCGGCAAGTTCAAGCAGGACCGGCGCCTGCGCATCGAGTACAGGCGCCTCGGCAACCATCGGCGCCGCGCTTGCCTGAGTCCCTTGCCAATGGCAACGCACCGCGTGCCCGGCCTGCGCCTCGCGCCAGGCCGGCGACTGCTCGCTGGCAACCGGCATCGCCTG
>DILW01000175.1 GCA_002425245.1 Betaproteobacteria bacterium UBA5582
GACGCGTGCTCTTCCGATCTGGGGCGCTGACCGGGCTGGCGCTGACGCCGATGTCGGTATTCGCCATCCTGCTGCTCGAACAGACGCGTCATCTCGGCATCGACGTTTTCAGCCAGGTCGCCGGTCTGGGCCTGCTGGTGCTGGTGCTCGAACTGCTCGGCCCGGTGGCGACGCAGCGGGCGCTGATCCTGGCCGGCGAAGCCGGGCGCGAGGAGGGCAAACATGGCGCTTGAAGCATTCAAGGCGGGCGACGCGTTGACCATGGGCGTCGAGCTGGAACTGCAACTGGTCGATCTCACCGATTTCGACCTGACCCCGGCGGCGGCCGACATGCTCTTCCTGCTCGGCAAGAAGCCATTCCCGGGCGATGTGAAGCCGGAAATCACCGAGAGCATGATTGAGATTTCGACCGACGTGCACACCGATTACGGCGCCTTGCTCGGTCAGCTCGGACAGATGCGCAATGCCCTGGTCGAGGCCGGCGACCGCCTCAACGTCGGCATCTGCGGCGGCGGTACGCATCCCTTCCAGCGCTGGTCGGAGCAGCGCATCTTCGACAAGCCGCGCTTCCAGGAGCTGTCCGTGCTGTATGGCTACCTGGCCAAGCAGTTCACCGTCTTCGGCCAGCATGTGCACATCGGTTGCGCCAGCGCCGACGAGGGGCTTTACCTCCTGCACGCGCTCAACCGCTACTTGCCGCATTTCATCGCCCTGTCGGCGTCGTCGCCTTTCCTGCAGGGGGTCGATACCTTGTTCGATTCGGCGCGGCTGAACTCGGTGTTTGCCTTCCCCTTGTCCGGGCGGGCGCCTTTCCTGCTGCGCTGGGAGGATTTTGCCGACGACTATTTCGCCAAGATGGAAAGCACCGGCGTGGTCAAAAGCATGAAGGACTTCTACTGGGACATCCGGCCCAAGCCCGAGTACGGGACCATCGAACTGCGTGTCTGCGACACGCCGCTCAGCGTCGAGCGGGCGGCGGCCCTGGCTGTCTACCTGCAGGCCCTGTGCCGGATGCTGCGCGAGCAGGGCGAACCGGTCAGCGAAGACGATTATCTGGTGTACAACTACAACCGCTTCCAGGCCTGCCGTTTCGGCCTCGACGCAACGCTGGTGCATCCGCGCCGGCATCAGACGCTGGCCTTGCGCGACGACGTGCTGGCAACTTTGGCGCAGCTGGCGCCGCACGCCGCTGCACTGGGCAGCAGCGGCGCGCTCGAAGTCCTGCGCCGGGTGGCCGGCAAGGGCAACCATGCCGGCGATTTGCGCCGCTGGCAGAGCGAAGCGGGCGGACTGCGCGGCATGGTCGACGCTGCGGTGCGTACTTTCCGGGGAGATGAACCATGATCTTTCGTCGTCGTCCCATCCATATCGGCCTGTCGGCGCGAATCCATCATCCGCAGCCGGACGGCCGCGGCATCCACACGCGGACCTTGCAGGTGCTGGAGCAGTCGATTGCCCAGTGGGTTCAGTCGCGCGACGTGCTGGTGCTGATGGTGCCGTCGGTCCTGCAGGACGGCATCCTGATGCGCAGCAACATCCGTCTGCGCGACTACGCCGAGTATCTCGACGGACTGATCCTGCAGGGCGGCGCCGACGTCAGCCCGCTGGCCTACGGCGAAACGCCGCTGCAACCGGCGTGGGCTGGCGATCCGGTGCGCGACGCTTATGAGCTGGAACTGCTGCACGAGTTCATGGAGGCGGGCAAGCCGGTGCTCGGCATCTGTCGCGGCATGCAGTTGATCAACGTCGCCCTCGGCGGTTCGCTGTACCAGGATCTGCCGACCCAGTGTCCGTCGGATATTGCCCACGAGCACGAGGATTATGACCGTCACGCGCATCCGGTACGGTTCACGCCCGAGGGTCACTTTGCCCGCTGGTTCGGCGGCAGCGAAGGCGGGCAGGTGATCTCCATCCACCACCAGGCGATACATCGACCCGGCAACAATGTGCTGATTGAAGCCGAAGCCGAAGACGGGATCATCGAGGCGATCCGCTGGAAAGGGCGCAGCTTTGTTTGCGGCGTGCAGTGGCACCCGGAATTTCATCACCATGGCGACGGTGGTCTGCTCGATTGCGCGCCTTTGCTCGATGCATTTCTCGACGCGGCGCGGCGCTAGAGTGCGTCACAAATGGCATGGCTGCCAAATGAGCCTGTCAATTTTGACAGGGCTGGGCCCGTTCAGGGGTTTTCTCCGCCCCACTGGATCGCCGAAAACCCCCAGCTGATGCGGGATTGCGTTACGCCGGAAGATTTTCCCGTCGCTAATTTGATCTGGCGCAATTATTGCGTCCGCATGGTGGCTGATTCAGCACTTTCAAAAAACTCGAGGGAGAACGTTCATGGCCTGGAATCTGCTCTTAACTTCCGACATCGGTTTGCTCAGTCTTTTCACGATTCTTTTCATCCTGGTGATGGGTGTCTACATCGGGCGCTACGCATCGAAGCAGATCGCCAAGGAAAACAGCGCTTCCAACGGTACGCCGCATCCGGGCGCTCGCTGAGCAACGAAATAGCAAGCCGATTCGCCGGCCCCGGGGCCGGCGAAATTCGTTTACGGCGCCGATTCGTGCTCGGTAGCGTGCGGAAATCGATGGGTTGGCGTCGCCATGTCGGCGCAACCCGCTTCCGGAATGGCGGCGCCGGCTGTCATCCGTAGCGGAATGACGCCGGCCCAGACCGGGATGGCAAGGTCGTCGGCGTCGTCTTCAACCCCCCAGTTACGAATTTTCGCCGCTGCTTCGTCGAGGCTCAGACGCAGCACTGCCGTCCCGGCGACTTCGGCTGAGCTGGCCGGGCGCACCAGCGCCGAGCGGCCCGGGCTGACGTGCTCGACAAAGGCGGCGAGCACGCGTTTCTTCTCTTCCGGGTCATCGACCGCGACGAAGCGACCGTAGATGACTACCGAGCGGAAATTCATCGAATGGTGAAAGGCCGAGCGGGCCAGCACCAGGCCGTCGAGATGGGCGATGCAGACCGAGCAGTCGCTGCCGCTCAGGGTCCGGGTCAGCCGCGAGTTGCTGGCACCGTGGATGTGCAGGTAGTTGCCGACGCGCCAGCAGGCGGTCGGCAGGCAATGCACGCTGTCCCCTTCATTGAAGGCTATCTGGCAGATCAGCGCTGCATCGACGATGGCGGCGACGGTGGCGAAATCGTAATGGCCGCGCTGCGGTTTGCGGCGGATTTGCGTCCGCGGGCTGGGGGCGGTGGCTGGCATCGGTATCTCCTGAAAAAGTCCGGTCAGCATAGCCCGCCTGTGGCACCATCGATGGAACCACGAAGTCACCTATTGATGGAGCCAGATGGCGCTCGATCTCCTTCTCGATGAACTGCGCCTGCCGGCCGTCGGTGAAGCACGCCAGCAGCGCCTGTACCGCCTGCTCAAGCAGGCCATCGTTGACGGCCGCCTCGGCGCCGGCCTGCGTCTGCCGGCCAGCCGTCGCCTGGCGGTCGACGCGGGTATGGCGCGCAACTGCGTGCTGCACGCTTACCAGCAACTGCTTGCCGAAGGTTTCCTCGTCGCCGACCGCGGCGGCACCCGGGTGGCCAGACTGCCGAGCGCGCCGACGCTGGCGCCGTCTGCGCCGGTGGCCGGTGTC
>DILW01000184.1 GCA_002425245.1 Betaproteobacteria bacterium UBA5582
AGCAGGTCGAGGCGGCGCCGGCCGATGTCATGGAGGAACAGTTGCAGCAGGCGCTGGTCACCCGCGTTGCCGCCGAGCAGGCGCTGGCCGGCCGGCGCGATGCGCTGGAGGCGGCGACCAATGCGCTGCGCGCGCTGGAAGAACAGCGCTTGAAGATCGAGCAGGGGCTGGAACCGCTGCGTACCCGCATCGGCGACCTCAAGCTGAAGGAGCAGGCGGCGGCGCTCAATGCCGAGCAGTTCGCCATGCAGTTGCTCGAAGCCGGCGCCGACGAAGCGGCCTTGTTGCCCTTGCTGGGCGAGGCGCGGCCGTCATCGCTGCAGGGCGAAATCACCCGCCTGAGCAACGCCATCGGCGAACTGGGCGCGGTGAACCTGGCGGCGCTGCAGGAGCTGGAAACGGCGACCGAGCGCAAGGGCTACCTCGACATGCAGGCGGCCGACCTGAACGAGGCGATGGAAACCCTGGAAAACGCCATCCGCCGCATCGACCGCGAAACGCGCGACCTGCTGAAGAACACCTTCGATACGGTCAACAGCCATTTTGGCAAGCTCTTCCCCGAGCTGTTCGGCGGTGGCCGCGCCGAACTGGTGATGACCGGCGAGGAAATCCTCGACGCCGGCGTGCAGGTCATCGCCCAGCCGCCGGGCAAGAAGAATTCGACGATCCACCTGCTGTCCGGCGGAGAGAAGGCACTGACGGCGATTGCGCTGGTGTTCTCGATGTTCCAGCTGAACCCGGCGCCGTTCTGCCTGCTCGACGAGGTCGATGCGCCGCTGGACGATACAAATACCGAGCGTTTCTGCGGTATGGTCAAGAAAATGTCGGGGGCAACACAGTTCCTGTTCATTTCCCATAATAAAATCGCGATGGAAATGGCCGAACAACTGGTCGGCGTCACCATGCAGGAAAGCGGTGTCTCGCGCGTGGTGGAAGTGGATATCGAAGAAGCCTTGAAGATGAGGGATGCGTGACTGAACTTCAATACGGACTGATCGGCCTGGGCGTACTCGCCGTCGCGGGCGTCGTGGCCTACAACAAGTGGCAGGAAAGCCGCCATCGCAAGGTGGCCGAGTCGGTGCTCAAGCCCGAGCACGACGATGTCCTGCTCAAGCCGGCAGCGGCGCGCAAGGCGGCGGCGCCGGTCGAGCGCGAGCCAAGCCGGGTCGAACCGGTGATTGCCGAGCCTCGTCAGCAGGAGGTGCCACCGGTCGAACCGGTGTTCGAGCCGGAAGCGCCGGTCGAAGTGCCCGAATCCCGGGTGGAAGCCGAGCCGGTGCCGGAAGCGCCGGCTGCGTTTGTCGAAGCGGAACCGCCGATGCCGGAAGAGGAGATCCAGGAAGCGCCGCCGGTGCCGGTTGCCCTGCCGGCAGAGTTGCTCGATCCGCGTCTGGAGTACATCGTCGCCATGGAACTGGTCGAAGCCGTGCCGGCGCGGCAAATCCTCCAGTCGCAGCGCGACAACCTGCAGCGCATCGGTCGTCCGGTGCATTTCGTCGCTTTCAACGAGCGCTCGCGGGAGTGGGTACGCCTGCGTTCGGATGTGGACATGCGTGTGCGCAGCCTGCGCGTCGGCCTGCAACTGGTCAATCGCCTGGGGCCGGTGGGTGACGGTGACGTGGCCAAGTTTGCCGGTGCCATGCAGGCGCTGGCCGACGAACTGATGGCGGTGGCCGACATGCCGTCTACGCCGCTGCTCGACCAGGCTGCGGAAATCGACCGCTTCTGTGCGGCCGTCGACCTCGAAATCGGGCTCAACTTGATCAGCCGCGGCCTGCCTTTCCCCGGCACCAAGATTCGCGCCCTGGCCGAAGCGGCCGGCATGGTGCTCGGCCTCGACGGCCTGTTCACCCGTCACGACGACGACGGGCGACCGCTGTTCAGCCTGCAGAACTACGAAAGCACGCCATTCTCCGCCGATAGCCTGCGCACCATGAGTACCCACGGCCTGACTTTCCTGCTTGACGTGCCGCGCGTCGATGGTGGCGAACGTGTCTTCCAGCAGATGGTCGAGCTGGCCCGGCGCTTTGGCGAAACCCTGCAGGGGACGCTGGTCGACGACAACCGTCAGCCGCTCGGCGATGCCCAGCTCGATCACATCCGTCGCGAGTTCATCGGCAAGCCGCAGGCGACCATGCAATCGTTCGGCATGCCCGCCGGTTCGCCGCAAGCCCTGCGCCTGTTCTCGTGATGCCGGCAGCGGAAATCACGGCGCGCGCCGCTTGGCTGCGCGCCGAACTGGAACGTCATAACCACGCCTACTACGTCCTCGACGCACCGACCATTCCGGACGCCGATTACGACGCGTTGTTCCGCGAGCTGCAGGCGCTGGAAGCCGAACATCCGGCGCTGGTAACGGCCGATTCGCCGACCCGGCGCGTCGGCGGCACGCCGCTGGCGCAGTTCGCGCCGGTGGTGCACGACGTGCCCATGCTGTCGATCCAGACCGAGACCGACACCGAGTCGAGCGGCGCGCTCAACTTCGACGCCCGCGTCCGCCGCGAGCTGGAACTGCCGGCCGACGCCCCGGACATCGCCTATGCCGCCGAACTGAAGTTCGACGGCCTGGCCGTCAGCCTGCGCTACGAGAACGGCGTGCTGGTGCGCGGCGCGACGCGCGGCGACGGCGCCACCGGCGAGGACGTTACCCAGAACCTGCGCACCATCGGCCAGATTCCGCTGCGCCTGCAAGGCGAAGCGCCGCCGCTCCTGGAAGTGCGCGGCGAGGTGTATATGCGCCGCGACGATCTCGAAAAATACAATGCAGCGGCCGCCGCGCGTGGCGAAAAGACCCTGGTCAATCCGCGCAACGCTGCCGCCGGCAGCGTTCGCCAGCTCGACCCGGCGATTGCCGCCAGCCGGCCGCTGAAATTCTTCGCCTACGGCATCGGCGCGGTCGCCGGCTGGGACGAGCCGAAAACCCACAGTGGCCTGCTCGACGTGCTCGCCGCCTTCGGCCTGCCGGTTTGCGAGCACCGCGCCGTGCTCGCCGGTGGCGAGGCGCTGGCTACCTTCCACGCGCGCATCGCCGAATTGCGCGAGCGCCTGCCTTTCGACATCGACGGCGTGGTGTACAAGGTCGACGACCGCGAACTGCAGCGCCGCCTCGGTTTCCGCTCGCGCGAGCCGCGCTGGGCGGTGGCGCACAAATATCCGCCGCAGGAGGCGTCGACCGTGGTCGAGGCAATCGACATCGACGGCGTGGTGTACA
>DILW01000124.1 GCA_002425245.1 Betaproteobacteria bacterium UBA5582
GCAGCACCTGCAGATCGCCCGCATGCGTTCGGCCGAAACCGGCCGGCCAATGCTGCGCGCGACCAATACCGGAATGACTGCGATCATCGATGCCAGCGGCGAACTGGTGGCCGTCCTGCCGGCCTTCGAGACCGGCGTACTGCAGGGCGAAGTGCGCGCCCATCAGGGGCGCACGCCTTACAGCATCTGGGGCAATTACGGCTTTCTCGGCCTACTGCTGGCCGGTATCGTGCTGGCGCAACTCAGGCGCGCTGCTGGATCGCCTGCTCCAGGCGCTGACGCTCGGCCATGACCTTGGCCGAATAGCGACGATCGGGATCATTGATCGCCCCACCGAACTGCTGCAGGCCAGGAACCAGGCCGCCATTACGGGCAATCGATTCGCGCAGGATGCGGGCGCCGACCTGGACATTGGTCACCGGATCGAAGAAGGGCAGCTCGCCGGCATCTTCCGGCAGCTTGTCGGTGTGGAAACGCGGCATCACCTGCATCAGGCCCTGCGCGCCGACCACACTCTGCGAGAAGGGGTTGAAGCCGGACTCAACACCGATGACGGCGATGATCAGCAGCGGATCGAGGCCGAGTTCGCGGGCACTATCCTGGGCTGTCAGGAAAATCGGCACCAGCGCTTCGGTAGAAACGCGGTAGCGACGGGCAACAAACTGCAGCGCCTGCTGCATGGTCGGCACCAGACGCTCCTGGTGCAGCGCAACCGACTGCACATCGGCGTCGCCAACTTCGCTCTCGCTGGCGCTGGCGCCACCGGGGAACATGGCCTGCAGGCCGTCGAGCAGGCCGGAATGGCCCTTGTAGGTACCGGCGAGACCGAGCACGAAAACCAGCCCGGCCAACATCAGAAACTTGCGGACGACCTGGGAGACGGCCGCGACTACCCGCTGCACTGCGGGGTTAAGGAACTGCGAAGCGAACATGCGCCCTCCTTCACTGTTGCCACCGGCAATCCAACAGCCGGCGAACGGTTACGGGGGGTACGACACCGATTCAATCCTCCGTGGGAGGAAGCCAGGTTTCCAACAGGCCGAGTCTGGCCGAAAGCGTGGAAACATCGGTGTTGCACCGCAACAAGACAGCGCGCATTCTATTGATTTATTGGAAGAAGTCAATCACACAGCGCAGCACCCGGAGGGTACGCGTTGTATCCACACCACAGCCAGCATGCTGCCGGGAAGGCGCAAAAGCCTGTAAAATCGGGCCCTTTCCGTCTTTCCGAGTGCGTCCGATGACGACCAGCAAGAAGCCAAGCTTTCAAGAAATCATCCTGCGTCTGCAGCAATACTGGAGCGACCAGGGCTGTGCCCTGCTCCAGCCGTACGACATGGAAGTCGGCGCCGGCACCAGCCACACCGCCACCTTCCTGCGGGCGATCGGCCCCGAACCGTGGAAGGCTGCCTACGTGCAACCGTCGCGCCGGCCCAAGGACGGCCGCTACGGCGAAAACCCGAACCGCATGCAGCACTACTACCAGTACCAGGTGGTGTTGAAGCCGGCGCCGGACAACATCCTCGAGCTCTATCTCGGCTCGCTCGAAGCGCTCGGTTTCGACCTCAAGAAGAACGACGTCCGTTTCGTCGAGGACGACTGGGAAAACCCGACGCTGGGCGCCTGGGGCCTCGGTTGGGAAGTGTGGATGAACGGCATGGAAGTGACGCAATTCACCTACTTCCAGCAGGTCGGCGGCATCGACTGCAAGCCGATCACCGGCGAAATCACCTACGGCATCGAGCGCCTGGCGATGTACCTGCAGGGCGTCGAGAACGTCTATGACCTGGTCTGGACCGACGGCCTGACCTATGGCGACGTCTATCACCAGAACGAAGTCGAGCAATCGACCTACAACTTCGAGCATTCCGACGTCGACTTCCTGTTCCACGCCTTCGCCGCGCACGAGAAGCAGGCGCAGCACCTGATGGGCGCGCAACTGGCGCTGCCGGCCTACGAGCAGGTGCTGAAGGCCGCCCATACCTTCAACCTGCTCGACGCGCGCGGCGCCATCTCGGTCACCGAACGCGCCGCCTACATCGGCCGCATCCGCAATCTGGCCCGCGCCGTCGCCCAAGCCTACCTCGAATCGCGCGCCCGCCTCGGTTTCCCGATGGCGCCCAAGGCCTGGGCCGCCGAAGTGCTGGCCAAGCTCGAAGAACAGAACGCCAAGAAAGCCGCCTGAGATGACTGCCAAGAACCTCCTCGTTGAACTCTTCGTTGAAGAACTGCCGCCCAAGGCGCTGAAGAAACTCGGCGAAAGCTTCGCCGCCGCGCTCGCCGCCTCGCTGAAGAAGGACGGTCTGGCCGCCGATGGCGCGCAAGTGACCGCTTACGCCTCGCCGCGCCGCCTGGCCGCGCACCTCACCGCCGTGGCTGCGGTCGCCGCCGACAAGCCGGTGGTGCAGAAGCTGATGCCGGTGGCCGTCGGCCTCGACGCCAACGGTAACGCCACGCCGGCCCTGTTGAAGAAGCTCGCCGCACTCGGCGCTGATGAAAGCGCCGTTGCCAGCCTGCGCCGCGAGAACGACGGCAAGGCCGAGATCCTCTTCTACGACAGCCTGGCCAAGGGCGCCACGCTGGCTGACGGCTTGCAGAAGGCCATCGAAGCCGCGCTCGCCGCGCTGCCGATCCCGAAGGTGATGAGCTACCAGCTGGCTGACGGCTGGAGCAGCGTCAATTTCGTGCGCCCGGCGCATGCGCTGGTCGCCCTGCACGGCAGCGACGTGGTACCGGTTTCCGTGCTCGGACTGCAATCGGGCAAGACCACCAAGGGCCACCGCTTCGAAGCGGCAGTCGATCCGGTGGTGATCGCCGATGCCGACAGCTACGCCGCAACGCTGCTCAAGGACGGCTCGGTCATCGCCTCCTTCGCCGAGCGCCGCGCCGAAATCGCCCGCCAGCTCGCCGCCGCTGCCGCCCAGGCCGGTGGCAAGCCGATTGACGACGACGCCCTGCTCGACGAAGTCACCGCCCTGGTCGAACGCCCGAACGTGCTGATCGGCCAGTTCGAGGAAGAATTCCTCGCCGTGCCGCAGGAATGCCTGATCCTGACCATGAAGGCCAACCAGAAGTACTTCCCGCTCCTGGATGCCGCCGGCAAGCTGACCAACAAGTTCCTCGTCGTCAGCAACATCAGCCCGGCCGACCCGAGCGCAGTGATCGGCGGCAACGAGCGCGTGGTACGCCCGCGCCTTGCCGACGCCAAATTCTTCTTCGACCAGGACCGCAAGAAATCGCTGGAATCGCGCGTCATCGGCCTGTCCAAGGTCGTCTACCACAACAAGCTGGGCACCCAGGGCGAGCGCGTCCAGCGCGTCGCGGCGATTGCCCGCGCCATCGCCGAGCATCTCGGCGGCGGCGCGCTGGTGCAGCACGCCGAACAGGCAGCGCTGCTCGCCAAGGCCGACCTGCTCACCGACATGGTCGGCGAGTTCCCGGAACTGCAAGGCATCATGGGCCGCTACTACGCCCAGCACGACGGGCTGAATGCCGACGTGGCGGATGCCATCGAGGACCACTACAAGCCGCGCTTCGCCGGCGACAGCCTGCCGCGCGGCAAGGTCGGCACGGTCGTTGCGCTGGCCGACAAGCTGGAAACCCTGGTCGGCATGTTCGGCATCGGCCAGATCCCGACCGGCGACCGCGACCCGTTCGCGCTGCGCCGCCACGCGCTGGGCGTCATCCGCATGCTCGCCGAGGGCGACCTCAACCTCGCCGTCGACAGCCTGCTCAACGGCGTTTTCGCCCAGTTCAACGGGATCGAGGGCTTCGCCCCGAACCCGCAGGCGCTCGCCGACTTCATCTACGACCGCCTCGCCGGCAGCCTGCGCGAGCAGGGCTACACGGCACAGGAAGTCGATGCCGTGGTCAGCCAGCGGCCGCAGCGCCTGGGCGACATCGTCAAGCGCCTGGCCGCCGTGCGCGCCGTCTCGGCGCT
>DILW01000139.1 GCA_002425245.1 Betaproteobacteria bacterium UBA5582
ACCGCCAGCCAGACGGCGGCGATCAGGCTGGCCACGCCGATGACGAAATTGCCGATGCCGCTGGCCAGGGTCGCCAGCAGCCAGCCGCCGCTGGCCCCGGCAATCGCGCCCAGCGCGCCGTAGGCACTCAGCCGGCCGGACAGGAACAACAGCGTGTCGACCAGGTTGTCGCGCAGCTTGCCGCCGCGCCCCAGCGTCCACGTCGCCATGAACGGCAGGCAGGTGACGGTGCACGCGGTCAGGCCGAGCGCCAGACCGAGCAGCCAGACGGAAAAGAGGTCTACCGGCGAGTCAGGCAAGATCGGCCGCGTCCTTCTTGCGCACGATGCGGATCGGCTTCGGGTCGCCGTTGGGCGACTCATTCTTCACCCGCTGCTTGTAGTAGTTGCGTGAGGACTGGAAAACCGCCCACGGACCGAAACGGATGCTGATCACGCCGTCATCCGGACAGTATTCGGCACAGCGCCCGCACAGGGTGCAATCCTCGTGGAAAGCCTTGCGACCGTGCTCGGTATGGATTTCGTGGATGTCCATCGGGCAGGCCTTGTGGCAGATGCCGCATTTGTCGCACTTGTCGCTCTGGCGTTTGACCAGGCGGGTCAACGAAGCGTGCCGGAGCATGGCGTTCATCGCCAGCATCGGGCAAATGCGACAGAAGGGCTGGCGCAGCGCCAGGGCGGCGATGACGACAAAACCGAACAAGGTGTTTGCCACAGCCCCGAGCGCGAACTTCAGCCAGCTCGACTCATTGACCGCGAACTCATCGACATTGCCGGTAAGCAGGGTGGTCACCACGCGCGAGGGACAGACGTCGCAATACGGATTGCCCAGGCTGTGCGGTGCGACCCCCATGCCGGCGGCGAGCGGCACGGCGAACACCAGTGACAGCAGGATCAGCCATTTCCATGGGCGCACCCGGGCGGTCGCCCGCGGGGCGATGGCATTCTGCTGCAGCCCCAGGCGCCGGCCGAGGCGGTTCAGCCATTCCTGCACCGTGCCCAGCGGACAGACCCAGGCGCAGAAGGCCTTGCCGAGCACGAAGAAGAACAGGGCGAAGCTGCCCAGCGAAATCAGCGTCGGCAACAGCACCTGCTGCGAGATCTGCTGCGCCTTCACCAGGGCCTCGCCGATCCGGTGATGCATCTGGTGCTGCAGGGGAATCAGCACGCAGTAGCCGCCGTTCTGCTGATCGTAAGCGCAGGACAGCGCCGGCAGGGCGGTCGATATCTTGTCCGCCGCGTAGTAGCCGAGCACGGTGCTGCCCCAGACGGTCAGGAAAAACGTGAACAACTGGACCACCAAGCGCAGTCGCGCCAGGTTCCAGGACGAAGGCAGACGCTCAAGCATGCTTTTTCTCCCGGCGACGAATCAGGGGCGCGGCGAGGAGCATGCCGACACCGGCAAACACCGCCCCCCACACCAGACTGCGCTCGCGCAACAGTGCCGGCGAGTAGAACTGGCTGAAGGTGCTCAGGTGCTGCATGCCTTCGGTTTCATGGGCGACCGACAGCAGATAGGCCTTGCGGGTGCGCACCGCGCCGAGTGCCGGATCGATGGCGTCGGCAGGGTAATCGGCCGGGAACAGCACCTTGACCACGCCGTCGCTGCCGCTGACGAAACGCTGGCGGCTGCCGTTTTCCGTTTCCAGGAAGACATCGCGCCCGGGCAAGGGCAGGCCGTTCCAGGTCACCCGGAAAGACCAGCTGGAATTCTCGCGGAACGCCCCCTTTTCCGGCACCCGCAGCGGACGCAGATCCAGCCCGGCCAGCGGCGTCTGCAACAGCCCCTGCGGCGATGAACCCTTACCCGGGAAGGACCAGATCGTCGCCGCCCGCAGCACTTTCCCGGACTCGCTCCGCTCGGCCAGCAGCCAGTGATAGCCGCCCTGGCTGCCCGCCAGTGCCGCCACCTGCCAGCCATCCCCCTGCTTGTCCGCCAGCACCGACTGACCGGGGCTTTCCGGCGCGAACACCCTCAGTTCCGCGTCGCTCATGCCGGCAACACGAAACGCCTGCGCCCCCCGCTCGCCCGGCCGTCCGGCGGACTGCAACAGGGGTTGGCTCGACCAGGACGCCCGCGACGGGGACCGCCCACCTTCATGCGCTTCATGCGCCAGGGCCGGCGCCGTCAACGCCAGACTCAGGATCGCGCCGGCCAGGCCCAGGCAAGCCATCGCCGCCACCTCAGAACGTGGCGCTGAGGCCGGCGGTGACCGTGCGCCCGGGGGCCAGGTAACCGATTCCCTCGTAGCGTCGGTCGCTGACGTTGGCCACCGTCAGCCGGGCGCTGACCGCCTTGCTGATCGGGTAGCTGCCGCCGATGTCGCCAATGGTGTAGGCCTTGTAGGCCGAGGTGTTGAGGTCGTTGCTGTAGCGCTTGCCGACGTAATTGACTGCAGCGAACAGGGTCGCTCCGGTCGGGAACTGATAGTCGGCGCGCAGCGAGGCGTGCTGGCGCGGCACGTTGGTCAGATCCTTGCCCTCCAGGGCGACATTGCGCTTGTTCTCCTCGATCCGCGAACGATTGAGGGTGTAGCTCGCCGCCAGGGACAGCGCGTCGAGCGGCCGGTAGACCGCCTCCAGTTCCAGGCCGCGGGTGGTCACCGCACCGACGTTGATCTTGTCGACATTGGTCGCGTTGCGCTGCACCGAATAGATGAAGTCCTCGGCATCGTTGTAATAGAGCGTGGCCTTGACCGATCCACGCCGGCCGAAATAGACATCGACCCCGGCGTCGTAGGCCTTGACCCGCTCCGGCGTCAGGTTGGGATTGGCCCAGAAAGTCGTGGCGCCACGGCGGGTGTTGGCGTAGAGGTTGAACATGTCCGGGAGATTGAAGGCCTTGCCGGCGCTGGCGCGCAGGTTGACGCTGTCGCTGAGTTTGAACAGCGTCGCCAGCTTGGGCGAGAACATGCCGTCCGACTGGCTGCGGTAAACGCTGTTGGGTTGCCCGGCGCCGGTATCGGTCTGGTTGCCGCCGGTTTTCCAGCGATCGTAGCGACCGGCGAGATTCAGCTTCCAGCGCCCGGTCAGGCTGATTTCGTCCTGCACGAACAGGGCGTAACGAGTCAGGTCGCCCTTGGTGTCGCGTTGCCGGGTTGTTCCGGGATAGTCGAAATGGTTGCGAATGCTGCCGTCGATATAGTCGGCACCGACCGTCAGCCGATGCCCGGGGAGAATCTCGCGGGAATGCTGGGCGCTCATGCCGAAGGTCTGGTCCTCGTAGACACCTTCTTCGGAGATGGTCCGGTAGTTCGCCGGATTGAGCGTGTCGGCCCATTGCTTGCCGAAGCGACCGTAGGCGGTGACGCTGCTCTGGGCGCCGCCGTCGTCGCGGACGTAGCGCAGGGTCGGCACCCACTGCTCGCGGGTTGACGGCTGATAGCCGCTGGCGCCGGGTTTGTAGAAGCCGGTCGCCTCGTCCTTCATGTAACTGAGGCCACCTTCGACAAAGGAGGCGGTATCGATTTCATGCGTCAGCCGGAGCGTGGCGTTGTCCTTCACCGTGCCGATCTTGTCCCGGTTGGCGAGCGGTACGGTGGTGTCCGGACGCCACATGTTGTAGCCGTCGCTGGTGAAGTGACTTGCCGAAACGCGCAACGCTGTCCGGCCGAAATTGTGCGAATGCGCGGCGCTCAAGCGCTTGCTGTCCATGCTCCCGTACTCGGCGCCAAGGCGGGTCACGACGCCGGGTTCCGGCGCCCGCGACAACACGTTGATCACGCCGCCCATGGCGTTGGCGCCGTGCAGGCCGGAACTGGCGCCGCGCACCACCTCGACCCGCTCGACGTCCTGGGTGCTCAGTTGCGACCAGTCGACCTGGCCGTCGTAAAGCACGTTCATCGGAATGCCGTCGAGCAGCACCAGGGTCCGGCTGTTGCCGGGCAGGCCGCGGGTATAGGTCTGGGCGATGCGGTTTGGCGACGAGGCGTCCATCCGCGCTGCGTAAAGACCCGGCACGCCGGACAGCAGTTGGTCCACCGTGGTCGCCGGCGATCTTTCGATCTGTTCCCGGGTAATCACCGAAACCGCCGCCGGCACTTCGCGGATGCTTTGCGCGGTCTTGGTCGCCGTGACCACCACGGGATCAAGCTCGGTGGCCAGGAGGGTGACGGGAAACGCGCAGGCGAAGACCGTCGCCAGGCGAAGAGAAATGGTGCTGCGTGCGAACATGGGTGTTCCGTTTCGAGATGGCGACGAGGCCCCCCGCCCCGCGCAACAGGACGCGAATGTACGGAATCAGGACGCAAACCGGAATGTGACAAATTGACGCACCCCAATGATTAAAAAGGATTTTCTTATATTTTCATGGCATGAACCGCGGATCGTCCGCCAGCCCTGCGGCCGATTTCACGTATCATCGGCGACCTGATTTCACGCCCACCAGACAATGAAAACCGACACCCCCCAAACGATCTACCTGAAGGACTACACTCCGCCCGCCTGGCTGGTCGACACGGTCGACCTCGACGTTTCGATCGAAGCCGGCGGCACCGTCGTCACCGCCACGCAGACCTTGCGCCGCAACCCGGCGGTCGCCGCCCAGCCGCTGATCCTCGACGGCGAGGAACTGGAAACGCTGGCGGTATCGGTCGATGGGCGAGAGCATCCCTACCTCGTCGGCGCCGGCTCGCTGACCCTGGACGATCTGCCGGCAGCCTGCACGCTGAAGACTGTCGTGCGCATCCAGCCGGACGACAACACCCGTCTGTCCGGCATGTACCGCTCCAAGGACGGTTATTTCACGCAGTGCGAGGCACAGGGTTTTCGCCGCATCACCTGGTTCCAGGACCGGCCGGACGTGATGTCCACCTACACCGTGACCCTGCACGCCGACCGCGCGACCTTCCCGGTGCTGCTCGCCAACGGTAATCCGGTGGCCAGCGGCGAGGAGGCGAACGGTCGCCACTGGGCAAAGTGGAGCGACCCCTTCCGCAAGCCGTCCTACCTGTTCGCGCTGGTTGCCGGCAAGCTCGACGTGCTGCGCGACACGTTCCGCACCGCCTCCGGGCGCGAGGTCCAGCTTGCCATCTACGTCGAACCCGGCAAGCTCGACCAGTGCCCGCACGCGATGGCGGCGCTGCAGAAATCCATGAAATGGGACGAGGAACGCTTCGGCCTCGAATGCGACCTCGACCACTACATGATCGTCGCCGTCGGCGACTTCAACATGGGCGCGATGGAGAACAAGGGCCTCAACATCTTCAACACGAAGTATGTACTCGCTCGCCCGGATGTCGCCACCGACGTTGATTTCGAGAACATCGACCGGGTCGTCGCGCACGAGTATTTCCACAACTGGACCGGCAACCGCGTGACCTGCCGCGACTGGTTCCAGCTCTCGCTGAAGGAAGGCCTGACCGTATTCCGCGACCAGGAATTCGGCGCCGACCTGCACAACCGCCAGACCGCCCGCATCCGCGAGGTGCGCGGCCTGCGCGCCGCGCAGTTCCCCGAGGACGCCGGCCCGATGGCGCATCCGATCCGGCCCGAGAGCTTCGTCGAAATCAACAATTTCTACACCGCCACCGTCTATGAAAAGGGCGCCGAGGTCATCCGCATGATCCAGACGCTGATCGGCCGCGACGCCTTCCGCGCCGGCATGGACGAGTATTTCCGCCGCCACGACGGCCAGGCCGTGACCTGCGAGGACTTCGTCGCAGCGATGGCGGCGGCCAGCGGTTTCGACTTCACGCAATTCATGCGCTGGTACCGCCAGCCCGGCACGCCGCGCGTTGCCGCCGACGGTTTCTGGGATGCCGACAGCGCCAGCTACACGCTGACCCTGACCCAGTCCAACCCGCGCGCCAGCGACGACGCGCCTTACCTGATCCCGGTCCGGGTCGCGCTATTTGCTGCCGATGGCCGCTTGCTGCCGGGCAGCGAGCGCCTGCTGCAACTGAGCGCGAGCAGCCAGTCCTTCGTCTTCGAGAACGTCGCCGAGGAGCCGGTGCCCTCGCTATTGCGCGATTTCTCGGCGCCGGTCTACCTCGATTTCGACGATACGCCGGAACAGCTGACCGTACTCCTGGCGCATGAGACCGATCCGTTCAACGCCTGGGAAGCCGGCCAGCGCCTGGCCACCCGGCTGATCCTGGCCGCCTCCGCGGAAATCGCCGCCGGCCGCACACCGGTGTGGCCGGCCAGCTTCGTCGACGCCGCCCGCCAGTTGCTGCAGAGCCACGCCGAACGCGGTGCCGCCTTCGTCGCCGAAGCGCTCACCCTGCCCGGCGAAACGACCCTGGCCGAACTGATGAGCGTAGTCGATCCGGACGCCCTGCACGCCGCTCGCAACAGCCTGCGCCGCCACCTCGCCGAACAGCTCGAAAACGAGTTCGCCGGCCTCTACGCCAGCCTGAGCGTCAGCGAAGCCTACGCACCGAGCAGCGAACAGGCCGGTCGCCGCGCGCTGCGCAACCTGTGCCTGTCCTACCTGGTCGAGCTCGACGGCGAGGCGGTGCGCGAACTGGCGTTCAAGCAGTTCCGCGAAGCCGACAACATGACCGACCAGTTCGCCGCGCTGGCGGCACTGGCCAACATCAACGCCGCCGACTGCCGCCAGCGCGACAGCGCGCTGGCCGAGTTCTACGGCCGCTGGCAGGATGAAGCGCTGGTCGTCGACAAGTGGCTGCAGGTGCAATCGACCAGCCGCCGGCCGGACACCCTGGCCACGGTAAAGGCGCTTACCGCCCACCCGGCCTTCGATCTCGGCAACCCGAACAAGATCTACGCGCTGATCCGCGCCTTCGGCGCCAACCTTGTCCGCTTCAACGCTGCCGACGGCAGCGGCTACGCCTTCATGGCCGACCAGATCCTGGCACTGCACGACCGCAACCCGCAGGTCGCCTCGCGGCTGGCCCGCTGCTTCGACCGCTGGAAGAAGTTCGACGCCGGCCGGCAGGCGCATGCGCAGGCCGCGCTGTGCCGCGTTCGCGACCACGCAGGGCTGTCGCGCGATGTGCTTGAAGTGGTCAGCCGGGCCCTCGCCTGAGCCGGCCGCTCAGGCGTTCAGCCCGGCGCGGGCACTCGCCCACTGACGGCGGCTGAC
>DILW01000181.1 GCA_002425245.1 Betaproteobacteria bacterium UBA5582
GCACCGGTTTCGACCTTGATCAGCAGCGCGCCTTCGCCAACCTTGGCGCCGAGCTGAACGAGCACTTCCTTGACCGTGCCGGCAACCGGGCTCGGCACGTCCATGGTGGCCTTGTCCGATTCGAGTGTGACGATGGCGTCGTCGACCTTGATCGTGTCGCCGACTTTGACAAACAGTTCGATGACCGGGACTTCGTCGAAATCGCCGATGTCGGGAACCTTGACTTCAATGATCTGGCTCATGTTGTCGCTCCCTTCTTAAACCGACAGCGGATTCGGCTTGGCCGGATCCAGGTTGTACTTGACCAGCGCGGCGGCGACCTTTTCGCGGCCGATCTTGCCCTCGTCGGCGAGCGCCTTGAGCGCCGCCAGGGTCACCCAGTGGCGATCCACCTCGAAGTGGTGGCGCAGCTTCTCGCGGGTGTCGGAGCGGCCGAAACCGTCGGTGCCCAGCGTCACGTAGCTGCCCTTGACGAAGGGGCGGATCTGCTCGGCGTAGAGCTTGACGTAGTCGGTCGCGGCAACCACCGGGCCGACGCTGCCGGCGAGCTTCTGCTCGACGTGCGACAGCTTCGGCTCTTCCAGCGGATGGAGCAGGTTCCAGCGGGCCACGTCCTGGCCGTTGCGGGCCAGTTCGTTGAAGCTCGGGCAACCCCAGAGGTCGGCTTCGACGCCCCAGTCGGCCTTGAGCAGCTCGGCGGCGGCGATGACTTCGCGGAAGATGGTGCCGGAGCCGAGCAGTTGCACGCGCAGCTCGCCCTCGCCACCCTTCTTGAAGGCATACATCCCCTTGATGATGTCGGCCTCGGCACCGGCGGGCATTTCCGGGTGCTCGTAGTTCTCGTTCATCACCGTGATGTAGTAGAAGACGTCTTCCTGCTCGGCGTTCATCCGGCGCAGGCCGTCCTGGACGACGACGGCGACTTCGTACTGGAAGGTCGGGTCGTAGCTGATGCAGTTCGGGATCAGGTTGGCCAGGACCAGGCTGTGGCCATCCTCGTGCTGCAGGCCTTCGCCGTTCAGCGTGGTGCGGCCGGCGGTGCCGCCGACCAGGAAACCGCGGGCGCGCTGGTCGCCGGCAGCCCAGACCAGATCCATGACCCGTTGCAGGCCGAACATCGAGTAGCAGATGTAGAAGGGAATGGTCTGGACGTTGTGCACCGAGTAGGACGTGGCGGCGGCGATCCAGTCGCTCATCGCGCCGGCTTCGTTGATGCCTTCCTGCAGTACCTGACCGTCCTTCGATTCCTTGTAGAACATCAGCTGGTCATGGTCTTCCGGCACATAGTTCTGACCCTGCTGGTTCCAGATGCCGACCGCGCGGAACATGCCTTCCATGCCGAAGGTGCGCGACTCGTCCGGGACGATGGGGACGACGTTGCGGCCGACCTGCTTGTCCTTCAGCAGCATGTTCATGATGCGGACGATGGCCATGGTGGTCGACAGCTCGCGGCCTTCACCGGAAGCCTTGAGCAGCGCGTCGAACTTGTCCAGCGTCGGAATCGCCAGCGGTGCCGCCTTGCGCCGACGTTGCGGCAGGTAGCCGCCAAGCGCGGCACGGCGTGCCTGCATGTACTTGTATTCCTCGGAATCCGGGGCAAAGTTCAGGTAGGGCAGCTCTTCCAGCTTGTCGTCGGGCACCGGCAGGCCGAAGCGGTCGCGGAAGCGGGCAATCTGTTCCTTGTCCATCTTCTTCTGCTGGTGCGAGATGTTCATCGCCTCGCCGGCCTGGCCCATGCCGAAGCCCTTGATGGTCTTGGCGAGAATGAGGGTCGGGGCGCCCTTGTGGGTGACGGCGGCGTTGTAGGCGGCGAAGATCTTGAAGATGTCGTGGCCGCCGCGGTTCAGTTGCCAGACGTCGTCGTCGGTCCAGTCGGCGACCAGTTCGCGCAGTTCCGGCGTGTTGAAGAAGTGTTCGCGGACGTAGGCGCCGTTCTTGGCCTTGAAGGTCTGGTACTCGCCGTCGCACAGCTCCATCATGCGTTTCTTGAGGATGCCCTTCTTGTCGCGGTTGAACAGGGCGTCCCAGTGGGTGCCCCAGATCAGCTTGATGACGTTCCAGCCGGCGCCGCGGAATTCGGCTTCCAGTTCCTGGATGATCTTGCCGTTGCCGCGTACCGGGCCGTCCAGGCGCTGCAGGTTGCAGTTGATGACGAAGATCAGGTTGTCCAGCTTCTCACGGCCGGCCATGCCGATGGCGCCGAGCGATTCGACCTCGTCGGTCTCGCCGTCGCCGAGGAAGGCCCACACCTTGCGGTCATTGGCCTTGGCCAGGCCGCGCGAGTCGAGGTACTTCATGAAACGGGCCTGGTAGATGGCCTGGATCGGGCCGAGGCCCATGGAAACGGTCGGGAACTGCCAGAAATCCGGCATCAGCCAGGGGTGCGGGTAGGACGAGATGCCCTTGCCGTCGGTTTCCTGGCGGAAGTTGTCCATCTGTTCCTCGGTCAGGCGACCGAGCATGAAGGCGCGCGAATAGACGCCCGGCACCGAGTGGCCCTGGAAGAAGATCAGGTCGCCGCCGGACGGATCGTTGATGCTGCGCCAGAAATGCGAAAAGCCGACGTCGTACAGCGCGGCGGCGGAAGCGAAGGAGGCGATGTGGCCGCCGACGTTGGTGTGCTTGTTGGCACGCACGACCATGGCCATGGCGTTCCAGCGGATGTAGGAGTGAATCTTGATCTCCATGTCCGGATCGCCCGGGTACTTCGGCTGCTGGTCGGCGGGGATGGTGTTGATGTATTCGGTGTTGGCGGAGTACGGAATGTCGATGCCGTCTTCGCGGGCCTGACCGATCAGCGTCTCGATCAGGTAGTGGGCGCGCTCGGCGCCTTCGTTGCTGATGACGCCTTCGAGGGCGTCGATCCATTCCTTGGTTTCCTGGGGGTCCTGATCGTTGGGCAGGTTGTTCGGCTGGTCGGCCATGGTTTGTCTCCTACGTGGGTTTTCATTCTGTCCGGCTGGGTAAGCCAAACAACTTTAACGCTTTGCACGGAGGATCACACCCCGTGTTTACACCTAGTTGCTGTTGCGCATTGTAAAAACAAAATTCGCATCGTGCAATATGGTTTCACGCAAATTGATGCCGTCGCGAATTTTCTGCGTGGGGGTTTTCTCTGGGGCGCGCCGTCGGGCGCGAAATCAGCGGGGAGCCAGCGCTGCCTTGGCGACGGCTTCGGCCCGGTTGCGCGCGCCGAGAACGCGGAAGATCGCAGCCAGGTGAATCTTGACCGTGCCTTCGCTGATGCCGAGTTGGCGTGCAATCAGCTTGTTCGAACTGCCGGTGCCGAGCAGATCGAGCACTTCCAGTTGGCGGGCGGTTAGTGCGCCGTTGCCATGGAGCTGGACCTGGCTCGCTTCGCTTTTGGGGCGCAGCAGGAGCGGCGGAACGTATACGCCGCCCTGCAATACGAGTTGCAGGGCGGCAAGCATGATCTCGCTCGAATCGGACTTGCTGATGAAGCCGCGCACTCCGGCGTCGAGCAGGCGGTGGACGACTTCGCTTTCCTCGCAGGCGCTGAGCACAACCAGCGGCAGTTCGGGGTGTCGCTGCTGAAGGTCGAGAATGTGGCAACCAGCGTTAGCGCCAGGCATCAGCAGATCGACGATGGCCAGGTCAAGCGTACTGCCATCCACCGCAGCCAGCCGGTCGGCGCTGTTGATCCGGGTGAAACTCACCTGTGCTGCGAGGCCGCCGAGCTTCATCTGCAAGGCGTCGAGAACAAGGTGGTGGTCGTCGGCGATCAGGATGTGCATGTTGGGGGCAGCCGTTTCTAGTGTCGGCATATTCTAATGTCGTATGGCCTGGCCGGGTGGCATAGACCATCTGGATGATGGTGCGCGCCGGGGCGCGGTCGCAATATGGGGATGCCAATTCCGGCAAATTAAAACAGGAGTGTTCGAACATGGCACACCCCCTCATAGACTGGCGTTTCTCCGCGGCCGGCGTCGCCAATCCCGACGGCTCGGCAGCAGCGATCATCAACGGACTCGTACCGGCCCCCGGTCCCGGTGCAACGGCGATGGGCGATCTGGCATCGGCGCTGACGTTTGCGCCGGGCGCTTCGTGTACCAGCCAACTGGCTCCGGCAGCACTGGATGCTACCCGGTTCGCCATTCGCGTCGCTTTCCGCGTCACCAGTGCAGTCAGCGGCCGGCGCAATCTGGTCGAATCGACTGCCCTGCCATTTTCATTGTTCATCGAGCCGGGGGCGGCGGCGGACCGCTTCAATGTTTCCGCCAGCGTCGAAAACGGCAGCGCCGGCTGGTCGTCGGCGAGCAGTGCCAATCGGCGCGTGCTTTCGGTAGGTCAGTGGTATGTGGCCAGCCTGGTGTTCGATATCGACACCATGGCCCTGCTCATCGATGACCGGGTCGTCGCCGTCACTGCCTTCCCCCGCGGCGGCATGCGCGCCGGCAGCGGCGACCGCCTGTGGGTCGGTACCTGGATCGACGGCGCCCGCTGGCCCTTCGTCGGCGAAATCGCTGCCGTCCAGCTGTGGCGGGACATCCCCGAGGCACTCGAAAGCCAGCTCGACGCCGAGCGCGGTTCGGCCGAATGGCATCTCATGCGCAAGGAGAACGAAGTCCGGCCGACCCTCAACCTGGGGCCGAAAACTGCCGACTTCTACTACGATCCCGGAACCGGCAGCTACATCCAGCCGTACGCGCTGGCGGTGATTTCCTACACCGAGGGACATCCGGCCGCCTTTGTCATGTACGGTGCCATCCTCGGCAAATGGCGCAGCGACGAGAACCTGCGGCGCGCCCTGGGCGGGCTGGCTTCGGACGAAATCGCCGGGCGCCGTGCGGGCAGCCGCAAGAGTGTGTTCGCCCAGGGGGCGATTTACTGGTCGGCGCAGTCCGGGGCCTTCCCGGTGCTGGGGCGGATGAACATCGACTTCGACCTGCTCGGCGAAGGGGTGAGCCCGATCGGCTTGCCGATTGCCGACGCCGAGAACGTTGCCGGCGGCAAGATGCAGCGCTTCCAGAGCGGCCGGATGTATCTGCAGAACGGTCGGCCCAAGGCCTTCGAGGTCCATGGTGCCATTCTGGCCAAGTACGATGCAGCCGGCGGTCTGGGCCGCTTCGGCTTCCCGATTTCGGACGAAACCGATGTCCGGCGCGGCACGGCAGTGATCGGCAAGGTCAGCGAGTTCGAATCGGCCAGCATCTACTGGTCGCCGCAGACGCCGGCGGCGGTGATCTACGGCGCCATCCGCGAGCGCTATCGCGGCCGCCCGGGCGACACCGGCGAGGGGGGGCCGCAGGGCGATCTCGGTTTCCCGACCAGCGACGAAAGCGATATTCCGGGAGCGCCCGGCGCACGCTTCAACAGCTTCCAGAACGGCAGCATCCTGTGGTTCGGCGGGCCGATCTTCGTCTGTCGGCCGTTCAGGATCTTCCTCGGTCGCCTCGATACCAAGGAGGAGGATCGCGACATCCTCGATCTGGACGGACAGAACGATCTCTACTGCCGCGTCTGCGTCGATGTGAACGGGCATCGGGTGTTCGACCGCAAGTATCCTGAAGGCAGCAAGCATTACCCGTCGGCCAATATCCGCGACCTGAACATCAACGTGCCGCACCAGATCGTGCCCAACAACGCCGGCATCGCCGCACGCGTGCGGGTCGAGGTCTGGGAGTCGGATGACGGCAACCTGTTCGGCGGTGGCGACGACCATCTCGGCACCCTAACCAGCGACCTGAACATCGCCAACGCCTGGGGCATGCGCAACAACAACGGCTTGTTCCGCAGCAGCAACTTCGGCCCCTGGGTGAATCACCTCGACTGGTCGGTCAAGCCACAGGTGGTGGCGGGGACGCCGCTCGACTTCTGGGGCGTGCAGAATGCCGGTACGCCGACGGTCGACTGGCGCGAGTACGGTGCCGCCTTCGGCGACGTCGACCCGGATTTCGAGATCGATTTCGGCATCATCGACGACGGCCTCAAGGCGCTTTACTACGAGGCCGTGGTCAAGGGGCTGGCCGATGGCGGCAACTGCTTCGGCATGTCGCTGGAAGCGATCTATGCCTGGAAAGGGCGGTCGCGGCTGGGGGCGCCCTTGTCGCGTTTCCGCACCTGGTCGCAGGTGGTGGACGATTTCAACGTCAAGCACATCTACCAGGTCGGTGCCGATCCCATCTGGTGGATCGTCGGCCAGTTCCTGAGCGGCAACACGCACGATCCGGTACAGGTCTTCCAGGATACCTGGGACGCCTTCAACCGCGGCCAGCAGGCGGTTCTGTGCATCGCCCAGAACGCCGACTTCTCCGGCGCCCCGCACTGCATCATGCCGATTGCCTGGGACCGCAACGTGTCGCCCTGGCGGATGACCGTTTTCGACCCCAACTTCCCCAATCAGCGGCGGACCCTGACGGTCGACCCGGATCGCAACGAGTTCGTCTATGACGGTTCCAGCGACGGTTCGCGCATCTACCGCGGGCGCGCCTGGTCCGGCGGGCGGATGCACTACATGCCGTGGTCGGTGCTCGACCACCGCCAGCGGACGCCGGTCTGGGACGCGATCATGCTGCTGCTGGGCGGCGTCCTGCTGATCTTCGGCGACAGCGCCGGGGTCGACAGCCTGACCGACGAGAACGGCAATCGCCTCGAAGGCAGCCAGGCCAAGAACCGCGATGCCTTGCGCGGCAAACTGGTCGAGCTGTCCGGCATGTTCGGCCCGGGGGCGGTGCGCGGTCGTCTCTACGCCGGTCGGCAGGAGCGCAGCTCCCTGCTCATCCCGGCACTGCGTACGGCGGTCGAGCGACTGGCCTTGCCGGCCAACGCCAACGTCCTGCGCAACAGCAGCGTGTTGCGTGCCAACCTGGCGGTGCAGCCGATGCTGCGGTTGCCGGTGGCCAGCGACGCACCGGTCGGATCGCTGGCCGGGGCGAGCCTGATGGACCTGGCGCGCCAGGATCGAACCGGATTCGTCCGGCCGACCCAGCCCACCGATCTCGACACCATCCGGGCAGCCCTGTCCGGCAAGCAGAACGGTCGTCTGGAGAGCTGCTACAAGCGGCCCTTGCAGAGTGTCCGGGTGGCGGGTGACGTGCGCATCGGCGAGAAGGTCGGCATTGCCTACGAGCGGATGGCGGCACGCAACAACGAGGTGGTGCTGAGCAGTGATCGCGAACGGGTCTATGCCGTGACCCTGGGCAGCAAGCTCGGTGCCGGCAAGGACTTCCTGAAGGTGACGCTGGAAGGACCGCCGGCCCTGCGCAATGCACCCTTGCGGGTCAACATCCAGCCTGGGGGCGGAATGATTGACGTGATCGCGCAGAACACGCCGGTCAATCTCAAGGTCCAGGTACAGGGCGTGGTCGGTGGCAAGCCGGTGGCGGCCAACTTCGTTTCCGACGTGCAGGGCGGGCAGCGCATCGTGCTCCCCGACCTGGCCGATCCGGGGCGCCTGAAGCTCGGTCAGATCGAGACCTTGCAGGGCGAGGCGCGTAACTTCCGGACGCTCAAGCGGCAGTAGGCTGCCGTTCCAGGCCGGCACACCGGTCGCGAACTGCCGCCAGCAGTTCCGCTGGCGCGACCGGCTTGAACAGGATGGTGAAGCCGAACGCCCGCGCTTCCGCCAGGTCGCTTTCGGAAGTGTCGCCGGTGACCAGGATCACCGGCAGCGTGCGGCCGAGCGTCGCCCACAGGCGGCGTGCCGCACTGACGCCGTCGGTGCCGCCCGGCAGACGGAAATCGATGATCAGGGCGTCCAGGCTGGCGCCCTCGCGGCGGGCGATGGCAACTGCCTCCTCGGTGCTGCCGGCGATGTGCACCGCCTTGACCAGCGTTTGCAGCCAGGCGCGCATGGCCTCGCAAATGCCTGGGTCGTCGTCGAGTACGAGCAACTGCAGGCCGAGTTGCGTCGGTGGCGTCAGCAGGCCGGTCCGCGTCGTCAGGGCGGTGGCTTCTGCCGTCCGCAAGGGCAGTTCCAGCCAGAACACGCTGCCACGGCCGGGGATCGAGCGCATTTCCAGTCGGGCGCCGAGCAGGTCGCTCAGGCGGCGGACAATGGCCAGGCCCATGCCGTAACCCTGCGCCGGGTCGCGTTGCGGGTTGCCGACCTGGTAGAACTCGTCGAAGAGTTGCGCGTGGTGTTGAGCCGCGATGCCGCAGCCGGTATCCCAGACCGCCAGCCGATGATGTGTCCGCCGCCGCTGCACGCTGATCATCACCCCGCCCTGGCGGCAGTACTTGAAAGCGTTGTCGGTCAGGTTGGAGAGAATGCGCAGCAGGAGGTCGCCGTCGCTGACCACCTGGCAGTTGGTCAGGTGGACGCGCAGGCTGAGGCCGGCTGCTTCGGCGCGCGGTTCGTAGATCTGCAGCAGGCGTTCGAACAACACTTCGAGCGACACCGGGGCGAAGTGCGGGCGCAGGGCGCCGGCATCCATGCGCGAAACATCGAGCATCAGCTTGAGCTGGGCGCCGATGCTTTCGGCAGCCTGGTGGATGCGTTCGGCGATGTGCAGCCCGGGATGGCCGGTCAGATCGCGGCGCAGCACCTGGATGAACAGCGTCAGCGCGTGCAGGGGTTGGCGTAGATCGTGGCTGGCGGAAGCGAAAAAGCGGCTGCGCTCGCGGTTCAGTCGCGCCAGATCGGCGGATTGGGCGGTCAGCCGCTGGTTGAGGATGCTGTTCTCGATTTGCGCCGACAGCCCCTTGCGCAGCAGACGGTGCTGGACCAGGGCGAACTTGCCCATGATGGCGCAGAACAGGAGCAGGAAGACAGTGAGGATGTACTGCCGGCTGAGCAGCAGATAGAGCGCGGCGATCAGGGCCAGCGGCAGCAGCCAGGCGCCGATTGCGGCCCGGCTGGGCGACAGCGTGGGCACCGAGCCGGCCAGCATGCCGAACAGGATGACCAGCATCACGGCTTGCTGCTGGCTGTCGGCCGGAGTCGGCAGGAGCAGCCAGGGTGCCAGTCCCCACAGGGCGGAGGCGGCCAGTAGCGGGACGAGGTAGCGGGCAAGTCCGGCGGGCTGGCCGTCGGCGAAGCGGGCCTCCGGGTAGCGGCGCTCGTTGTCGAGGATGAGCAGCCAACGGAGCAGCTGGATCAGGTGGATGGCGACTGCCCAGACCAGGATGCCGGCCTGCGCTCCGTTCCAGGCCAGGAAACAGCCCCAGGTGAGGATTGCGGCGGCAAAGGCCGCGGGGCTGGTGGTGCGCCCGAGGACGAAGGTCTGGCGGATCAGGCGCTGGCGTAGCGCCTCCTCCGGGGTGCTGGGAGGGGAGTCGGTCATTCGCCCATTATGCCGAATGCCTTGCCCGGAGAAATGAGGAAAGGCGATACACGAATTTTGGTATTTGCTTTGCGGAAGTATCGTTAACTTGCGCTGCATCAAACTTGCTCCGCGCCATGTCCCTATAATCAAAGACTTTTCGCCATCGATTCAGGAGTTTTCATGGCAGCAGTCATGCCCGCACCGGCCGCCAGCCGGCATTTGCTTTCCGGCAACGAAGCCGTCGCCCGCGCCGTCTGGGAAGCCGGCGTCAAGGTCGCCGCCGCCTATCCCGGCACGCCGTCGACCGAGATGCTGGAAGAGATCGCCACCTATCCGGATCTCTACGCCGAATGGTCGGTCAACGAGAAGGTTTCGCTGGAAGTTGCCATCGGCGCCGCTTACGCCGGCTCGCGCGCCTTCTGCTGCATGAAGCATGTCGGCATGAACGTCGCTTCGGACGCGCTGATGACGCTGACCCTGACCGGCGTCAGCGGCGGCCTGGTGATCGCCATCGCCGACGATGTCGGCCTGTCGTCCTCGCAGAACGAGCAGGACTCGCGCTACTGGGGGCGTTTCGCCCACGTGCCGGTGTTCGAGCCGGCCGATTCGCAGGAAGCCTACGCGATGACGCTCGATGCTTTCGCGCTGTCCGAGCAGTTCCAGGTGCCGGTGATCCTGCGCATGACGACGCGCATCAATCACGTCAAATCCATCGTCACCGTCGGCGAGCGCGTGCCGCACACCGGCGCCGGCTTCCGCAAGGACCCGGCGCGTTACGTGATGGTCCCGGGCAACGCCGGCAAACGCATTCCGCTGATGTTCCAGCGTGATCGTGACCTGCGGGTGGTGGCTGAAAACTCGCCGCTGAACTTCATCGAGCCGGGCAGTGACCGCCGCGTTGGTTTCATTACTACCGGTCCGGCCTACATGCACGTCAAGGAAGCCTTCCCGGATGCGCCGGTGTTGAAGCTCGGTTTTTCCTGCCCGGTACCGTTTGAAAAGTGCCGCGAACTGGCGGCGCTGGTTGATCAGGTGGTGGTGGTCGAGGAAGTCGAGCCCCTGCTTGAGACCGAACTCAAGGCGCAGGGCATCGCCGTCATCGGCAAGGAAATCCTGCCGCTGCAGGGCGAGTTGTCGCCGGCCGTGCTCAGGCCGGCGATTGCCCGGCTGCTCGGCGAAGCGCTGCCGGAAAGCGAAGCGACGACCGCCCTGCAACTGTTCCCGCGGCCGCCGACGATGTGCGTCGCCTGCCCGCACCTGGGCGTCTATTACACGCTGTCGCAGGTGCGCAACCTCAACATCTCCGGCGACATCGGCTGCTACACGCTGGGTGCCGGTCACCCGTGGCAGGCGATGGATACCTGCGTTTCGATGGGCGCCTCGATGGGCATCGCCCTGGGCATGGACAAGGGCCGCGGCGAGTCCGACAAGGACAAGCGCGTGGTCGCCGTGATCGGCGATTCGACCTTCCTGCACATGGGCATGCAGGGCCTGCTCGACATGGTATACAACAAGGGCAACGTCACTGTCCTGCTGCTCGACAACCGCGCCGTCGGCATGACCGGCGGCCAGGACAACCCGGGCAACGGCCGCGACATCCACGGCAACGACGCGCCGCGCATCGACTTCGCCAAGCTGGTGTCGGCGCTGGGCGTCAAGGACGAGCGCATCCACGTGGTCAATCCCTACGAGTTGCCGGTGTTGTTCAAGACCATCCGCGAAGAGGTCAAGGTGCCAGAGGTGTCGGTCATCATCACCGACCAGCCCTGCGTGCTGATCAAGGACTACCACAAGCTCAAGCCCTACGCGGTCGACGAGGACAAGTGCACCGGTTGCGGCAACTGCATCGATGTCGGCTGCCCGGCCATCCACGTCACCCGTCGCGGCAAGGAGGTCAAGGCCAGCGGTCGCGAGGTCGACCTCGCTTTCGTCCGCATCGAATCGTCGGTGTGCACCGGTTGCGGCCTCTGTCTGCAACCCTGCGCGCCGAAGGCAATCGAGCACTATGTGCCGAGTGCGCCGATCCAGTTCGCCAAGGGAGGCTGTCAGGCATGAGCGCAACGACCAATATCCTCGTCGTCGGCATCGGTGGCCAGGGCGTCATGACCGCCACCGAAATCCTCGCCGAAGCGGCCATCGCCCTTGGTCACGATGCCAAGAAAACCGAAGTCGCCGGCATGGCGCAGCGCGGCGGCGTCGTTTCCTCGCACCTGCGTTTCGGCGAGCGCGTGCTGTCGCCGCAGATCACACCGGGCAGTGCCGACGTGTTGCTCGGTTTCGAATCGGCCGAGGCGATGCGCTGGCAGCACATGCTGAAAAAAGGCGGCATCACGCTGATGAACACCGCCCGGCTGGTGCCGCCGGTGGTCGAACTCGGCCTGTTCGATTACCCCGACGATCCGCTCGCCGAAATCCGCAAGACCGGCAACAAGGTGGTCGCCTTCGACGCGACGACGATCGCCCAGGAACTCGGCGACATCCGCCTCGGCAACACCGTCATGCTCGGCGCCATCGCCGATCATCTGCCGTTCGGCGCGGAAGTTCTGCTCGACTGCGTGCTCAAGCGTTTTGCGCGCAAGGGCGAGAAACTGGTCGAGCTCAACCGGCGTGCTTTCGAGGCCGGTAGGGCAGCGGTTGGCGCGGCTGAAGCAGCGCTCGCGTAATCTGGTAAAATCCGCGCCGAATCAAAGGGAAAGGCCTCTGCCTTTCCCCTTTTCTTTTTGACGGATGGACGATGACGGCACAAATCATTGACGGCAAGGCGCTGGCGGAAGAGCTCCGGCAGAGCTTCAAGGCGCGCGTGGAAACCCTGACGGCCAAGGGGCACCAGCCCGGTCTGGTGGTCATTCTGGTTGGCGAAGACCCGGCTTCCCAGGTCTACGTGAAGAACAAGGTCAATGGCTGCCTGGCCATCGGCATGCACTCCGAGAAGATCGTCTACGAGAAGGACGTCGATCAGCAGGTCGTCCTCGACAAGATCGCCGAACTGAACGCCGATCCGTCCATCCACGGCATCCTGGTGCAACTGCCGTTGCCCAAGCACTTCGACGAAGAGAAGGTGCTCGAAGCCATCTCCGCCGAGAAGGACGTCGACGGCTTCCACGCCGAGAACGTCGGCGCGCTGTCGCAGGGTGCGCCGCGCTTCATTCCCTGCACGCCGTATGGCGTGATGAAGATGTTCGAGAAGGGCAATGTCGATCTGAGCGGCCAGGAAGCCGTCGTCATCGGCCGCTCCAACATCGTGGGTAAACCCATGGCGATGCTGCTGATCAATGCAGGCGCTACCGTCACCGTCTGCCACTCGAAGACGCGCGACCTGAAGTTCCATACCCGCCGCGCCGACATCGTCGTCGCCGCCGTCGGCAAGCCGAAGTTCGTCAAGGGCGACATGATCAAGCCGGGCGCCGTCGTCATCGACGTCGGCATCAACCGCCTGCCGGATGGCAAACTGTGCGGCGACGTGGACTTTGACGACTGCCTCGCCGTCGCCGGCCAGATCACCCCGGTGCCGGGTGGCGTCGGGCCGATGACCATCACCATGCTGCTGGCCAACACCATCGAGGCCGCCGAACGTAAAGCGGGGATTCGTTAAATGAGCGACAAGAAGATTTCCGTCGGCATCGTCATGGGGTCCGACTCCGACTGGCCGACCATGCAGGCCGCCGCCGTCATCCTCAAGGATTTCGGCGTCGCTTTCGAAGCCCGCGTCGTTTCCGCGCACCGCACGCCCGACCTGCTTTTTGAATACGCCGAGACCGCCGGTCCGCGCGGCCTGCAGGCGATCATCGCCGGCGCCGGCGGCGCCGCCCATCTGCCCGGCATGCTCGCCGCCAAGACGACAGTGCCGGTGCTCGGCGTGCCGGTGCAGTCGCGCGCGCTGTCCGGCGTCGATTCCTTGCACAGCATCGTGCAGATGCCCAAGGGCATTCCGGTCGCCACCTTCGCCATCGGCGAGGCCGGTGCCGCCAATGCCGCGCTGTTCGCCGTCGCCATGCTGGCCAACGGCGATGCGGCGCTGAACGCCAAGCTGCAGGCTTTCCGTAACGCCCAGACCGAGAAGGTCCTGGCGATGAAGCTGCCAGAAGTATGAAGACGACGATCCTGCCGCCCGCCACGCTGGGCATGCTCGGCGGCGGCCAGCTCGGCCGCTTCTTCGTTGCCGCCGCCCACGAACTGGGCTACCGGGTCTGGGTGCTCGACCCGGACAAGAATTCCCCCGCCGCGCAGATCGCCGAACGCCACTTCTGCGTCGCCTACGACGACTACGCCGCGCTCGACGAATTCGCCGCCGGCTGTGCCGCCATCACCACCGAATTCGAGAACGTGCCGGCGGCGACGCTCGACTACCTCGCCAAGTTCGTGCCGGTGCGTCCGCACGCGGCGGCCGTGGCGATCTGCCAGCACCGCGTCAGCGAAAAGTCCTTCCTGCGCGACAACGGTTTCCCGCACGGCCCGTTCATCGAGGTCAACAGCGAAGCCGACCTGAAGGCCGCGCCGGCCAGCCTGTTCCCGGCCATCCTCAAGGTCGCCCGCTTCGGCTACGACGGCAAGGGCCAGGCGACGGTCAACAACATCGAGGAAGCGCTGCTCGCCTTCGCCCAGTTCAAGGGCGAGCAATGCGTGCTCGAACAGCGTCTGCCGCTCGACTATGAAGTTTCGGTCGTGCTGGCGCGCGACGAAAACGGCCAGGTCGCCTGCTTCCCGACCGGCGAGAACCAGCACACGCGCGGCATCCTCGATGTCTCCATCGTGCCGGCGCGCACTTCCGGCTGCATGAAGAGCGACGCTGAAGACGTCGCCGCGCGCATCGCCACAGAAATTGCAAACTCGCTCGGCTACATCGGCACCATGGGCGTCGAGTTCTTCGTCAGCCGCGGCCAGCTGCTGGTCAACGAAATGGCGCCGCGCCCGCACAACAGCGGCCACTACACCATCGATGCCTGCGTCACCAACCAGTTTGAGCAGCAGGTGCGCGCGCTGTGCGGCCTGCCGCTGGGCGAGCCGCGCGCGCATTCGGCGTCGGTGATGGTCAACCTGCTCGGCGACCTGTGGTACGACGGCGATACCTACCGCGAACCGGACTGGTCGGTGCTCTACGCCATCCCCAACCTGAAGCTGCACCTCTACGGCAAGCACCACGCGCGGCCGGGCCGCAAGATGGGCCACTTCACGGTGATCGGCGACAACCCCGAAGCCGTGCAGAAAACCGCGCTGGACGCCCGCGCCGCCATCGGCATCAAGGACTGATGACGCCTTCCGACGCGGATTACCAGCGTGCTGTCGACCTGCTGCTGGCCGGCGAATTGGTCGCGTTGCCGACCGAGACCGTCTACGGCCTCGGCGCCGACGCCGCCAACCCGGCGGCGGTGGCCAAAATCTTCGCCGCCAAGGGCCGCCCGGCCGACCATCCGCTGATCGTCCACCTCGCCGGCCACGATGCCGTCGAAGCCTGGGCCGAGCAGGTGCCGGCGGTGGCCTGGGAGCTGATGGAAACCTTCTGGCCCGGCCCGCTGACGCTGATCCTGAAGAAGCAGGCCTGGGTGCCCGACGCCGTCACCGGCGGCCAGGACACCGTCGGCCTGCGCGTTCCCGGTCATCCGGTGGCGCTCGAACTGCTGCGCCGCTTTGCCGCCGCCAAAGGTGAG
>DILW01000111.1:0-131 GCA_002425245.1 Betaproteobacteria bacterium UBA5582
GTTGGTCGCGCAGGCGCTTCGGCGCCGGCCGCAGCGGTTCGCGGACGGTGGTCCAGGCGCCTTGGCGCGACGGCATCAACCAGCCGAAACGGCTGCCCAGCCAAGAAACGGCGCGGTACAGCGCGGGCGAA
>DILW01000111.1:426-572 GCA_002425245.1 Betaproteobacteria bacterium UBA5582
ATGGAAGCGGCGAGCACGGCTGGCGCCCAGCAGTTGATGACAGACGCGCAGGGCCGCGGATCGGTGACATTGAAGACAGGCGGCGCAGGTCGGGAATCGGGATTTTCACCGGGCAGACCTCACCGCAGGCGCCGCACAGCGACGAC
>DILW01000111.1:947-29945 GCA_002425245.1 Betaproteobacteria bacterium UBA5582
TGCAGGCGCCGCAGCGGATGCACTGCAGCGTCTTGCGCAGCTGCTCGTCGGCGTAGGCCTGGCTGCGGCCGTTGTCGAGCAGCACCAGATGCACTTCCTCGGGGCCGTCCTTCTCGCCGGGTTTGCGCGGCGAGGAAATCATGTTGAAGTAGGTCGAGATGTTCTGGCCGGTCGCCGAACGGGTCAGCAGCGAGAGCAGCGGCGGAACGTGTTCGAGCTTCTCGACGATCTTCTCGATGCCGGTGATGGCGATGTGGATGGCCGGTGCGGTGGTGCACATGCGGCCGTTGCCTTCGTTCTCGACCAGGCACAGGGTGCCGGTTTCGGCGACGGCGAAATTGACGCCGGAGAGGCCGATTTCGGCTTCCTGGAATTTCTGGCGCAGGACGTTGCGGCCGATCTGGATGAGCGCATCGACGTTGTCGGTGTAATCGACGCCGGGCACCTTTTCATGGAACAGGCGGGCGATTTCCTCCTTGGTCTTGTGGATCGCCGGCATGATGATGTGCGAGGGCTTTTCGTTGGCCAGCTGGACGATGTATTCGCCCATGTCCGATTCCAGCGCCTCGATGCCGGCCGCTTCGGCGGCGTGGTTGAGTTCGATTTCCTCGCTGACCATGGACTTGCCCTTGACCATCTTGGTCGCGCCGTGGCCCTGGATGATGCCGAGGATGATCGCGTTGGCCTCGTCCGGCGTTTCCGCCCAATGCACCTTGATGCCGTTGCGGGTCAGGTTGGCTTCGAGGCGTTCGAGCAGTTCGGGCAGCTTGGCCAGGTTGTACTGGCGGATCGCTTCGCCCAGGTTGCGCAGGCTTTCCAGTTCCTCGGGGTCGGGGAACTGGGCGGCGCGCTTGCTCATCAGGAAATCCATCGCGCCACGGAAGCTCTGGCGCAGGAAGGGGTTGTCGACGACCGCCTTGGAACGGGCGCGGAAGCCTTCGGCCGGCTTGAAGTGCAGGGTATGCTCGCTCATGCTTCCTCTCCCAGCAGCAGGACGATCAGTTCCTTCGGGCCGTGCGCGCCGTAGGCCAGCGTCTGCTGGATGTCGGCGGTCTTCGACGGGCCGGAGATGAGCAGCGAATTGGTCGGCAGGCCGTTCTTCCAGCCTTCCGTGGACATCGCCTCGAAGAAGGTGTTGTAGATTTTCGACGCGTCGAGCAGCACGATGTGCACCGGCGGCACCAGCGACATCAGCCGGGGTTCCAGTGCATCCGGCCACAGGATCAGCGTGCCGGTCTCGGCGATGGCGGCGCGGGCGGCGGTCAGGCTGGCCGGCGTGGCGGTGAACATTTCCGATTTCCAGGCTTCGATGGCCATGTCGTAGACGCTGCACTCGATGCCGCGCGGCGGCAGTGCGTCGAGTGCGGTGTCGCCGTGCGGCGTACCTTCGGCGACCAGCAGCCGGTCGATGCCACGCGCCTTGAGCACCTGGTGCAGGGTGTCGGCCCAGTCGTTGCGGCTGACCGAATGCACTTCGGCATGGGCAAGTTCGATGTAGTGGCGGAAACGACGGGCCTTGTCGGCTGGGGTTTCGCTGCTGCGATGCGTGGCGTACCAGCTGCCGACGTCGGGCAGGGCGGGCGGCTGTTGGGGCGCGCTACGGTTCAGGCGGGCCAGGATGCGGTCGCGGGCGCTCATTTGGCACCTCCGGTACGGCGCAGCAGGAAAGTGGCGATGTGTTCGCCGGGCAGGGTGGGCGGACGGCCTTCCTGGGCGTCCTTCCAGGCGGCGTGGCCGAGGATGTTCATCAGGCAGCCGCAGTCGGCGCTGACCACGCGCTCGGCGCCGGTGGCCTTGAGCGACTTGACCTTGTCCTCGACCATGGCGCCGGAAATTTCCGGCTGCTTGACCGAGAAGGTGCCGCCGAAACCGCAGCACTCGGATTCGTGATCCTGCTGGGCGACAGTGACCTGTGCCAGTCCGCCGAGCAACTGGCGACCGCTGACATGGACGCCCATCTCGCGGCGTGCCGAGCAGGAAGTGTGGAGGACGACGGTGCAGTCGCTGCCGCAGTCCTGGGGTTTGAAATCGAGGACGTCGACGAGGAAACGGGTGAATTCCCAGACCCGGGCCGAGAGCCTTTCGGCCTGCGCCTTGCGCACCGGGTCGGCGGCAAACAGCGTCGGGTAATGGTGCTTCATCATGCCGGCGCAGGAACCGGAGGGCACGACGATCGGCCAGTCTTCCGGGAACAGCGTCAGTTGATGTGCCGCGACCTGGCGCGCCTCGTCATGAAAACCGCTGGTGTAGGCCGGCTGGCCGCAGCAGGTCTGGTCTTCCGGGAAGTGGACGCGGATGCCTTCGCGTTCGAGCAGGGTGATCGCATCCATGCCGGCGTCCGGGTAGAACTGGTCGACGACGCAGGTGGCGAAGAAATACACATCGGCCGGCTTGCCCGGCGGGGTTTGGGCGATTGTCATCCTCTCTCCGTTTTGTTTGATTGGTTCAATGGTAAGACCAATAATTCCTGAGGCAGAAATTTAAGGTAAATCCGTGACTTGGTCAATGCCACTAGGGAAATCCCCATGCTTGCACTTTTGCAGATCGCTGGCTAGAATGTGGCGGTCTTACCAATCAAGGTGGTCTTACCAATGCCGAACAAGGTGCAGGTTCCGCGGATTTCCGATGCCGTCGCTTCGACGCTGGAGCGGCGCATCCTCGAAGGTTCGTTGAAGCCGGGCGACCGCCTGCCGGCCGAGCGCGAATTGGCGCTTGAACTCGGCGTGTCGCGGCCGAGCCTGCGCGAGGCGATCCAGAAGCTGGCATCGAAAGGCATGCTGCAGAGCCGCCAGGGCGGCGGCACCTATGTGACGGCCGCACTGGAGAAGAGTTTCTTCGACCCCTGGCAGGACATGATGGGTTCCTACCCGAACCTGCGCGAGGACATGCTCGAATTCCGCCGCATGATCGAAGGCCAGGCCGCCGAATGGGCCGCCGAGCGCGCCACCGACGCCGATCTGCTGCGTCTCGACCAGGCTTATGCGGCGCTGCAGGCCTCGTTCAACAATGACGACACCGAAAAACGCTCGGCCGCCGACATCGCCTTTCACCAGGCCATCGGCGATGCCTCGCACAATGTCCTGATCGGCCACCTGTCGGCGGCGCTGCTGCGCTTGATGCACGACAACATCCGCCTCAACCTCGGCGAACTGAAGAGCGTGCCGGCCGCCGGCAAGCTCCTGATGAGCCAGCACACCGCGATCCATACCGCCATCGTCGACAAGAAGCCGCAGGCCGCGCGCGCCGCCGCCGAGACGCACATCGACTTCGTCCGCGAGACGCTGGCGCAGACGCTGCGCTCGGTCGCCCGTCGCGAAACCGCCGAGCGCCGCCTGAACACCGATTTCCTGAACTCCTGATTTTCCAATCTTCAATTCCCACCGAAAGGACCCACTGATGGAAGCCCTTGTCATCCCCTTCGAAAAACTGCGCATGACCGACGTCGACCAGGTCGGCGGCAAGAACTCGTCGCTCGGCGAAATGATCTCGCAGCTCGCCGATACCGGCGTTCGCGTTCCCGGCGGCTTCGCCACGACGGCGCACGCCTACCGCGAGTTCCTGGCCCAGTCCGGCCTCGACAAGAAGATCAACGACACGCTCGATACGCTCGATGTCGATGACGTCAACGCCCTGGTCAAGACCGGCGCCGAAATCCGCCAGTGGATCCTCGACACGCCGTTCCCGATGGACCTGACCATCGCCATCACCGAGCAGTACCAGCGCCTGGTCGCCGAATCCAACGCCGACATGTCCTTCGCCGTGCGCTCCTCGGCCACTGCCGAAGACCTGCCGGACGCTTCCTTCGCCGGCCAGCAGGAAACCTTCCTGAACATCGTCGGCCTGGAAAACATCATGCACGCGATCAAGGAAGTCTTCGCCTCGCTGTACAACGACCGCGCCATCTCCTACCGCGTGCACAAGGGCTTCGTGCACGCCGACGTCGCGCTGTCGGCCGGCATCCAGCGCATGGTCCGCTCGGACAAGGGCGCGGCCGGCGTGATGTTCACGCTCGACACCGAATCCGGTTTCCGCGATGCCGTCTTCGTCACCTCCAGCTACGGGCTGGGCGAGACGGTGGTGCAGGGCGCCGTCAATCCGGACGAGTTCTACGTGCACAAGCCGATGCTGGAGCAGGGCAAGAAGGCCGTGATCCGCCGCAACCTCGGCTCGAAGATGATCAAGATGACCTTCGCCGCCGAGAAGGTCGCCGGCAAGTCCACGATCACCGAAGAAGTGGAAGAATCGCTGCGCCACCAGTTCTCGATCAATGACGAAGAAGTCATGGAACTGGCCCGCTACGCCCAGATCATCGAAAAGCACTACGGTCGTCCGATGGACATCGAGTGGGGCAAGGACGGCGTCGACGGCAAGCTCTACATCCTCCAGGCCCGCCCGGAAACCGTGCAGTCGCAGGCTGCCGCCGGCAAGCAGGAAAAATTCAAGCTGAAGTCCTTCTCCAAGGTGCTCGCCTCCGGTCGCGCCATCGGCCAGAAGATCGGCGTCGGCCCGGTGCGTATCGTCAAGGACCCGAAGGAAATGGACCAGGTCAAGCCGGGTGACGTGCTCGTCGCCGACATGACCGACCCGAACTGGGAACCGGTGATGAAGCGCGCTTCCGCCATCGTCACCAACCGCGGCGGCCGTACTTGCCACGCTGCCATCATCGCCCGCGAACTGGGCATCCCGGCCATCGTCGGTTGCGGCGACGCGACCGAAACGCTCAACGAAGGCGATACCGTCACCGTCAGCTGCACGGAAGGCGATACCGGCCACGTCTATCGCGGCCGCCTCGACTTCGAAGTCACTACCCGCGACATCTCGGCCATGCCGGACGTCCCGGTCAAGGTCATGATGAACGTCGGCAACCCGGAACTGGCCTTTGAATTCGCCCAGCTGCCGAACGCCGGTGTCGGTCTGGCTCGCGTCGAGTTCATCATCAACAACGTGATCGGCATCCACCCCAAGGCGATCCTCGACGTCGAGCGCCTGCCGGCTTCGAAGCGCGACGAGATCAAGCGCCGTGCCCGGGGCTACGCCAGCCCGAAGGACTTCTTCGTCGAGAAGCTGGTCGAGGGCGTGTCGACCATCGCCGCCGCCTTCTGGCCGAACCCGGTGATCGTCCGCCTGTCCGACTTCAAGTCCAACGAGTACCGCAAGCTCCTGGGCGGCGAGCTGTACGAGCCGGAAGAAGAAAACCCGATGCTCGGCTTCCGCGGCGCCTCGCGCTACATTGCCCAGTCCTTCCGCGACTGCTTCGAGATGGAATGCCGCGCCATGAAGCGTGTGCGTGAAGAGATGGGCCTGACCAACGTCCAGCTGATGGTGCCGTTCGTGCGCACCGTCGGCGAAGGCCAGGCGGTGGTCGACCTGCTGGCCGAACACGGCTTGAAGCAGGGCGAAAACGACCTGAAGTTGATCATGATGTGCGAAATCCCGTCGAACGCGCTGCTGGCCGACGATTTCCTCAAGATTTTCGACGGCTTCTCGATCGGCTCCAACGACCTGACCCAGCTCACGCTCGGCCTCGACCGCGACTCCGGCCTGGTCGCCAACCTCTTCGACGAACGCGATCCGGCCGTCAAGATGCTGCTGGCCATGGCCATCGCTTCGGCGAACAAGGCCGGCAAGTACATCGGCATCTGCGGCCAGGGCCCGTCCGACCACCCGGACCTCGCCGAGTGGCTGATGGATCAGGGTATCAGCTCGATCTCGCTGAACCCGGACACGGTGGTGGACACCTGGACGCGCCTGGCGACGCACAAGAAGGCCTGATCCTCGCGATCAAACATGGCGTAATGATCGGAAAGGCCGGGAGCGATCCCGGCCTTTTTATTGATGGGCCAACATGCATTTTTGATAAATAATTAGACCATAGTCATATTTTTGTAGTTCTAACGTCATATATGCGTATTGATGACGTCATGGCATTATCCGTTTGTGATTATTTCACCATCGGTTTTGCAGGTATCTGTCATGGCGTCGTTTTCTTCCGGGCTGGTTCGGCCACATAGTTCCAAGATCGGCTTCCTGCATCGCATGCTGGATGCGATGGTGATTCTGTTTTCGCTGGTGATTTCGCTGCACGTAACGCGTGATCTGGAGTTTGCCGGGCAGTATGCGCAGGCTGGCGTCTGGGGAGCGCTGATCTTCCTGATGATCGGCGGCGCCCGCAATCTTTACTCGTCGTGGCGTCTGGTACCGATACATGAGGCCGTGGCGGCAACGCTGGTGGTCTGGTTTTCGACAGCCCTGGTGCTGATTTCGCTGGCATTCCTGAGCAAGACCTCGTCCGATTACTCGCGGATGGCGATGATCACCTGGTTCCTTCTGGCGCCGTTGTTCCTGGCAATCGTCCGGGTGGGCTTGCGGATGTTCTTGAACGCCTTGCGCAGCAACGGCATGAATACGCGGACGCTGGCGATAGCCGGCAAGACCAAGCTGGGGCGGGAAGTGGTCGAGAGGGTAGAGCGGACGCCGTGGCTGGGCATGCGCTTCATCGGCTACTACGATGATCGTCTGGCCAAGCGCGATTGCAAGCATGAAGCCAGCGACGCCGAAGGTGTAGGCCGTTTCGAAGAACTGGTGACGCTGGCTCGCGATGGCAAGGTGGATTACATCTACATCACCTTGCCGATGAAGGCGGAGAACCGCATCGTTGAGCTGGTAAACGCGCTGAGCGACACGACGGCATCGGTTTACATGGTGCCCAATTTCTTCGTTTTCGATCTTCTCCACGGCAAGATGACCAGCCTCGACGGCCTGCCGGTATTGAGCCTGCACGAGAGCCCGTTTTTCGGGGTGGATGGCTGGGTCAAGCGTCTTGAGGATATTCTGGTGGCGAGTTTGATCCTGGCGATCATCGCCGTGCCGATGGCGCTGATTGCGCTTGGAGTGAAGCTGAGTTCGCCGGGGCCGGTACTGTTCAAACAGCGCCGCTACGGTTTGAACGGCGCGGTGGTGGAAGTCTGGAAATTCCGCAGCATGACCGTATGCGAGGATGGTGCCAAGGTGGTTCAGGCACAGAAGGGTGATTCCCGGGTTACGCCGTTTGGGGCCTTCCTGCGCAGGACTTCGCTGGACGAGTTGCCCCAGTTCATCAACGTGTTGCAGGGGCAGATGTCGGTTGTCGGACCGAGACCGCACGCGGTGGCGCATAACGAGCAGTATCGCCGTCTGATCCGCGGTTACATGCTCCGCCACAAGGTCAAGCCGGGGATCACCGGCTGGGCGCAGATCAGCGGCTGGCGCGGCGAGACCGAGACACTGGACAAGATGGAAATGCGGGTGAAGCACGATCTTGAATATGTGCAGAACTGGTCCCTGTGGCTGGATATCAAGATCATCTTCCTGACGGTGTTCAAGGGTTTCATCAACAAGAACGCTTATTGACGTTCGCGGCCGGGTGGCCAGCAGGGAGAAAATCATGGCAAAGGGAATGATTCTGGCCGCCGGCCAGGGTACGCGCGTGCGGCCGCTGACCAAGTTCGTGCCGAAGCCGATGGTGCCCATCCTGGGCAAGCCAGTCATGGAATACCTGATCGAGCAAATGGCTCGCTACGGGATTCGCGACATCATGGTGAACGTGGCGTTCAACCACTACAAGATCGAGAACTACTTCGGCGATGGCCGGCGCTGGGATGTGAACCTTGGCTACTCGTTCGAGGGGGCCCGCGAGCACGGTGAGATCGTCCCCAAGGCCTGGGGCTCGGCCGGTGGTATGCGCAAGATTCAGGACTTTGGCGGTTTTTTCGACGAAACCACACTGGTGGTTTGCGGCGATGCCATCGTCGACCTGGATATCGGCGCGGCCCTGCACGAGCACAAGGCCAAGGGCGCTCTGGCCAGTGTGGTGACCCTGGAGGTGCCGCTGGAGCAGGTGCAGAACTACGGCGTCGTGGTGGCGGATGCGGACGGCAAGGTGATTTCCTTCCAGGAAAAGCCGAAGCCGGAAGAAGCGAAATCCCGCCTTGCAAGTACCGGTATCTACATTTTCGAGCCGGCAGTGCTGGACCTGATTCCCCAGGGCGTGCCCTTCGATATCGGCAGCGAACTGTTTCCGATGCTGGTTGAAAAAGGCCTGCCGTTCTATGCGCAGAAGCGCTTTTTCAACTGGATCGACATCGGCCGCCTGAATGATTACTGGGAAGTCTCCCAGCGCGTCTTACGCGGCGAAGTGGCGCAGATGGAAATGCCGGGCAAGGAAGTGCAGCCGGGTGTCTGGGTGGGACTGAATACCTCGATAGCCTGGGAAAGTTCCAAGTTGGTCGGGCCGGTCTACATCGGTTCCAATGTGCGTATCGATCCGGGCGTCTCGATCATCGGCCCGGCCTGGATCGGCCACGGTAGCCACATCCGCTCCGGCACACGCATCGAACGTTGCATCGTGTTCGAATACACCCGCATCGGCGATGCACAGGCGATGCGGGAAATGATCGTCTCCCCTCAATATTGCGTCGGTCGCGACGGTGTCGCGCACTATCTGGGCGAGGACGCCAGCCCCTATCGCTGGGGGGATGCCAGGGGGTGATTGCAGGGCCATCCGGCTTCGCTTAGCGGATGGCTTTCACCAATAACTACCACCATGCCCATGCCAGCAAGGCAATGCCAATGGCGACGACAAAGTAGATCGGAGTGTGGTCGGTGACAGGCGCGTTACTGGACGAGTCCTTCCGGTAAGGGTCATTCGTTTCGATGACGTTGGCCGCTTCGATTTCGGTTGGCCACTGAGGAATCTTGCTGGTGCGCAGTGCGATCCAGCGTCCGGGGTAGGTGACGAGGTAGATGAGCAGGACGCCGACCAGTATGGGGGTAGGGGCGGCATGTGCACGAGCGTGCAGATGATGGAATCCGTCGGTAAATGACTCCTGGCGCTCCGAGATTGGCAGGCAATAATCAACATGTCTGGCGACAGAGCTAGGTCCATCTTCCATGTAGCGCCGAACGAATTCCCAGTAACGCGACAACTGCTCACGATCCCTTTCGCCAGTGCCGATCACTGGCAGGGCAAAGGTCTCCTTCACCGTCACCCCGTCAGCATCCAGCACATGCCCCTGGATTTCCCAATTGCGCTGGGGAAGCGCGGCAATGCAGAAAAACACCGCGTCCCATGGTGCTGAGAGTACCGTGCCATTGGTGCGGAAAACATGCACCATCCGCGTTTTACGGTTCAAGCGAATCGGGAAGTGGGTGTAACAGAAGGCGTCGGTTTTGAGGAGCCAAAGTGGCAGAGTCAGGAATGCGAGCGAGAAAATAGAGATTGCTATGGCTGATGGCCAAAATCCATCCCCTACCTGATCAGTCGTGAAGTAGAAATAAGGCCACACACCTATCGCAAATAACCCGAAACCAATCCCCATTGCTGCCGCCGAAGTCATGATTCCCCGGGCGTCCAGCCACTTGTCCATTACTTCCATGTATGTGGAGTTGAATCGAATTATGGTTACGTCATCTCCTGCATCAACTTCCAGCCGTTGTTTTTGATGTAGTTGCCGCTGCCGTTCCTCTTCCTTGAGCAGGCGATTGGCGGGGTAAGGTTTGATGAAGCCGCTGTATTCCATGATTTGGCTTTGAACTCAAAGGTTAGATGCTCCTTGCCGGCTTGGTGAGCCATTCGGCGCGTATGGTTCAAGCTTCCGGGTCGATCAACTCCCCGTTGAGACGAATCACTGGTTTGCGTTTTGGCCGATTGGCTTCGGCCAGGTCGGCGGCGTGCATGTCGGCGATTTCCTTGGGCCATTTCGGGATGGGTGCCACGCGCAAGGCCAGCCAGTTGGTGAATTGGAGCGGGAACAGCAGTGGGAAGAAAAGCACGAAGCCGATGGTGCGTACCCAGGGCTTGCCCAGCGGTGCAGGCTTGCCGGCGGCGATCAAGGCCCATTCGTCGGCCAGGCCCAGGAAATTGACCATCGCGTACCAGCGCGGCCGATGCTGCAACAGCCGGTTGGGCGGCGGCAGGACGCCGGGGCCGCGTTCCATGAACTCACGAACATATTCCAGCGCTGGCATCACCCCGGGTTCCGCCGCGGAGATCTGGCCCACCTGGATCAGGTGCGGGATGTTGCGGGTCATCCTGATCTGGCCGGCGGCATCGAATTCCACATAAACGCCCCGATATGTGCGACTGGGCAAATGCGCTGACGCTGCCAGCCCCATCACCGCCGGCTGCAGGTCCGCCCAGCGCATTTCAATGGGGCCACCGCCCGTCCACATCCAGACCTTGCCGCGCTTTCGGTCGAAGCGCACGACGACGTCAGTGACGGCGAAGAAACTCATGTAGAGCCAGAAGAATGGGATTATCGATAGAAATAGCAGAAGAGCACTAAGAGTTAACAATCCAATCGCGGATAAAGCTTCGGAGAAATCATCCGAATATAGCCCTCGCTCCCAATAATCAAAAACCATGAAGCCCATTTCAAATGGAGCCCATAGATTGGTAATTAACATTCCCAGGAAAATCAATGCGCCCCATCCCCGCATCGGAGAGGTGCCCCCCTGGCTGATTTCCAGATACACAGGGTTGATCTCATACACCAGATCTTCGGCCTGCGGCCAGGGCGAGAGTTGTTCCCCTCGCTGCAGGCGGCGAAGATTCTGCGCGTGCTGTTTGAGGGCCTCGAGCGCCTTCTTGCGTTGATTCTTGCTGAACATGGATTAGTCGGCCACCATCTGAAAATTCACGCCGCCGGGCTTGGGCGTCATCTTGAGTTCGGGTTGCGCAATGATGTCAGGCCAGTACTCGAACTTCAGTTTTGCATAATTGAAATAGCTCTCGTTGACGCGCACGCTGCCGGTCAAGGTGCCGGTCCCACCGCCGCTACCCAGGCGAATCGGCTCTTCCAGTACCAGCACCTCGCTCAAAGGGATCAACTTCTGCCCGGGAGGAACGGCGCTCAGGTAATGTTGCTGTGCTCTGGGCTGTAACTCTGGGTCGCTGCTCATGGCGCTGGTTTTGCGGTCTACCGGGGTGGTCGTGCTGCCGTTGCCCAGTGTCAGAGCAAACGCGTAATCGCTGTTCTTGCCGAAACCGGGCATGACGACTTCGACAGTGACCTGGTCCTTTCCGATTTTGTCGACCCATTCGAGTGTCACTTGCAAGCCGAACACAGCTTGCTGGAACTCCGTCATTTCCTCGGCGCCACTGGTATAGCGGATGCGGTCGGTGATGGCATAACGTTTTTCGTTGCGCAGGCAGCAGCGGGAAAGCCAGATTTCCAGCGGCGTGTCCTCGTCCTGTGCTCCTTGGAACAGAAACCAGACGCCGGCCACGAGCGTGAGTACTCCCAAGGCGATCCAGCCCCAGACGGGAATGCCCAGTAGTACGGCTCCGCCACCTGTCATGCCGACGATAGCTCCGGCTACACCACCAGATGATGCCGTGATACCTGCGGCAGTGAAGGCGGCACCAGCGTTTGCAACTGCTACAGCCGCTCCAGCAGTCCCGCTAATGAAAAAACTAATCGAAGCCAAACCATAAGGAGTGGCTGCATTGTCACTGCTGCGCACCAGCTTCAGCGTCTTGCTTAACGCTTGAACCCCCTCCGCCCAAGCCGCCCCCATCGCCAACAAACCGCCAGCGAGGGTAGTCCAGCCAACGACCCTCAGCAGCTTGGTGCTGGTGGTTGCGGCTATGGCGGGAACGACGCGGGCTTCCACGGTTTTTGCCAGGACTTCCAGCGTTACGCCGCCCAGACCGCTGATGCCCGAGGTGATGCCGAACCAGGCTTCCTGTACGGCAGCGGCGTCGCCGGAGAGTTGCGCCGTGCGCAGGGTGCCCAGCGTGTTCGACAGGTTCCAGAGTTGCAGGGCAGCACCCAGACCGACCAGTTTGGCGTCGGTTTTCTTGCTCCACGCCAGGAAGGCCTTGAACGGATTGGGGGCTGGCCTGGGCAGCGCCGGCACGTTGTTCGCGTGACCACCGGCAGCGCCTGTCGGCAGATTGAGTTGCCGGTCAAGATCGTTCACCACGCTCTGCGGCAACCACATGTCGATGTATAGCATCTGCGACACATTGGCTTTGGCACCCAGGATCACGCCATCCATGTTCTGCACGACACGTAGCCGCCGGGCTTCCAGCATCGTTCGGCTCAACTTTGCAGTGGGTGGTCCCCAGATGGTTTCGTAGCTCATGGCAACCAGCCCGCGCGCCTGCACGTTCAGCCGATAGGGCGCAATATGTGCATCCATGCGGGCGGCAACCACGATGCGAATGCGTAAGCCCAGCACCTGGGCTTGCTGTGGCGCGGTCTGAAACAATCGGCTGGCCTGTGTCGCAATGGTGCTGCCGAGGAGGCCGGTATCATGTGTGGCAGTGCGGACCAGCGCCGCCTTGCGCCGCTGCTCCAGCCATTTGGCGAGGTTGTCGGCGCCGTCGCGGGCGTTCTTGAAGATGTCGTTGGCCTTGTCGCCCTTGTCCTTGAGGAAATCGAACACTTTCTTATCACCGGCGGCGAAGGCCAGCCAGAGCGCGCTGCGATTGCTCTCCAGTTTCGCGGTCAGTATCTTGTCCCAGATTTGCTGTTCCTTGGGTGTGGCGCCTGAGCCCTCGGTCGCACTGTTGACGCAGCGTTCCATATCGACGCCAACGCTACAAACGTCGCCGTCGAATACTTTCAGTGCTTCCCAGAAGCGCTCACCATCCATCCATTTGCACCAGTCGTCGCTGACTTTCAGGATGGCAGCTTCGAACTGTTTGATCTTGTTGGTGTAGCTGCTCCGGACGCTGTCCACTTTGCCCATGTCCAGGTGCTTGGCGTAGCGTCCCCAATCTTTGGCACGACCGGCGTCGGTCATTTGTTGCTTGAGACCATAGGCGATATCGGCGACCACCTTTTCCCGCAGGTTCTTCTGGTCGACCTCAAACTTGGCCAGTTCGCCGGCCTTGAAGTTACGCCATTTGCCGATGTCGGCGACGATGCCGATGTCGTCGGGTAAAGCCAGGGCAAAGGCGTTGCCCGGCGACATCTGGTGCATGCGCTGCGCCTGGGCTTCGGCTTCTGCCTTGCGGTCGCACGCCGCAGCGCAGGTGTAGGCGTATTTTTGGGCTGCCAGCGCAGGGTTGCCATACTCTGCCACATGCTGCTTGAGACTGTTACCCGCATTGTCTATCCGGAAGCCGTCGGTAACCGGGAGTTCTCCGCCGGTGACCAGTTGCTTCGGGTTGATCTTGATCATGGTTTGCTGGCGCAGCGAATCGTTTTCGCGCAGTAGCTTGCGTGCCGATTTGGTCAGCCATGTCCGGAAATAACCGACCCATGTTTCACTGGTCTGCGACGCATTCTCGACGGAAATGATCGAGGCGGACACGCCGTGGCCGGCTCTCGTACACTGGAATTTCGGGGTTTTTTCCGGGCGAACGTCATCGGCGACTATGATTTCCTTGAAGCGCCCGTCGGGCGTCGCCGCAAAGCAGCGCCAACCGACATGTGCGCGGCTGTCGTAGCTGTAAACAAAGCCTTCGGTAATGGTACGCAGGGCGTACTTGCCGGCCACGATCGGCTTCAGCAGCGCTGCCGACCCTGCCATGCCTTTGGGGAGGGTGTCCTCGCCCTCCGGGATGTAAGCCAAGCGCAGCGGTAGCAATGGCAGACCAAGGCGGTTACAGAATTTGCAGTCTTCGGTTGTTTGCGACATCGTGACTTGCCTTTCAAGCGTTGTTGGGGGCGAGATTCTTCGCGCCATCGCTGCGCATGCGCGTCCAATCGTCGGCGTCCAGTTCGGAGGTCAATGCTCCGTAGCCGCCCGGGTGTTGCTTCATGCTGGTGACGATCGACAGAAACTCTGACGAGTGCCGAATCAACTCACCGTGCTGCGTCAGATCCCGGGTCAGCCGGTATAGGTCATCTTCATTGCTTGCACCCAACTCCCGAGCGAGGTTGATTGCTTGCCACACATTTTGGGAGACGTCCCGCCACGATTTTCCAGCCAGTAAATCCGATAGCTGCATCAAGCGGTTATGCAGGCCGAGGTCAAGCAATCGGGCCAGATTCCATGTGGCCTCATCCTGGGGTGAACCGGCGAGCTCACGATGAACAAGATTGCCCTGCCAATCGAGAAAGAAGCAGGTGCCTGTCACCCCGTTCAAGGGAATGCAGGACAACTGGGCGATATCCGGTAAAGCAAGTAGTACTCTGGGATCCCAGCAGCGAATCAGGCGTCGTTGATGGTCGATATTGCGCCATGCGAACCACGAAATGGCGGCGGCAAGTTCCTCCGGCGTATCTTTGCTCACGTACCAGGCGCAGATTGATCGAACCTTCTCTCCTGTCCTGCTTTCCGCAAGAACCTCCTGCATCGACCGTTCCACAGAATCGTGCAACAGGAACTCTCCGGTGGTCAGCAAGGGAATTTCGAGCAATCGCGGTTCCTTGCTGTCTGGTATGTCGGGGTGTTTCAACCTGATCCGGACTGTTTGGTGAGTTTCCTCGCGAGCGGCAGCGGGAAACTCCTCAAGAGCCGGGTCAAGCAACAGATAGAGGTGTTGCTCGGGGTTTGATGTGGCTTCGTCGTGGATCGTGCGGATTGTCTGAACGATACGGTCCTGCATTTCCTCGCCTTTGCTCAGATCACTCCGCCACCAACCAGAGCGGCGTTTGCGCTCTTTTCGGTGCACCCCTTGATTTCCCCGGCCTTCGGCAATTCCAGGCTGGTGGAAGCGCTCTTCGGTCCGGTCCAGTTTTTCTTGCTGGCCTTGAAGATGACGCTGCCTGGGGCGTGGACTTCGATGTTGCTGCCGGAGAGTTTGATGTAGGCGCCCTTGGCGGTGGCGAGGACGTGTTTTGGGGCGCCGACGTTGAGGCTGGCGTGGGTGCTGGCGAAGGTGACTTTTTTGTCGGCGGCGGCGAGGGTTTTGCCGCTCTGGCTTTGCAGGCTGACCTTGCCGCTGGCGGCGTGGAGGTGGGTGCCGGTTTCGGTGTTGGGTTTTTGTGGGTTTTTGGCTTTGCCGTGGGTGAAGAGGGCGATGCCGTCCTTGACGGCGAGGCTGTGGTTGGCCTGGGCGATGAAGTTGGTGTCGTGGCCGGTGGCGATGGAGAGGTTCTTGCCGGCGAAGAGGAAGTGGTTGTTCGGGGTGAGCTGGGCGATGCCGGCGGGGGCGGCGTACTGGAGCCGGGGTTCGGACCAGGCGGGGACGGTGCCGTCGCCGCCGCGGGTGGTCTTGATGCGGCTGTCGCCAGCCTGGATGGGGCCGCGGGTGGTGGTGGTTTCGAGGACCTCAATGGCGTGCTTGAGGGCGTCGAGGGCCGGCAGTTGGTCGGCGGCGGGGTCGCCCTTGAGGGCGGCGTTCTGCTTGGCGGCGAGCTCGGCCAGGCTGTGCGAGAGGCTGAGGGCGTTTTCCGTGCGGGCGATGGGTTCGCGGCTGTCGAGATGGGTGCTGGTGGCGTTGTTCCTGGCGTCGGCGCTGATCAGCAAGCCGCTGCCGGCGCGCAGGGCGGCACTGGCCTGGGTGGCGAGGTCGGCGCCGTGGCCGCGGTGGTTGAGGCGGGCGTTGTCGTTCTGTTCGCGCAGATGGCCCAATTGCAGGCGGGTCTGGTACTCGGTGGTGGCCAGTTCGATACGTGCCTGGCCCGGGGTGTCGTCGAAGACGAGCTGGTTGTAGCCGCCCTGGCCGTTGCGGGTGTTGGCCAGTTGCTGGGTCTTGATGCCGGAGAGGCTGGCGCCGTGGGTGTGGGGTTCGGCGCGCTCGCCGGCAAAGAAGGTGGGAGCGTTGGCACTGGCTTCGAGGGTGCTGGCGGCGACGGCATTGCCCTGGGCATCGGTCTGTCCGCGGCCGTTATAGACGCTGCCGACGATCACCGGTCGGTCGATGTTGCCGTTGAGAAAGCCGACCACCACTTCCTGGCCGGGGCGGGGCACCAGGTGTCCGCCCCAGTTGGCGCCGGCCACCGGGGTGGCCAGACGCAGCCAGACACCGAGGGCATCGCTGGCCGGGGCATTGTTGTCCCCGGTCGGGTGAGCCTGCCGGGCGCCGGCCTTGTCCCCGCGCTGCCAGGGGAACTGCACGCGCACGCGCAAGTCGCGGTCGGTATGGGTGGGGTCACCGGGGCCGACGACGACAGCGGTGAGGGTGCCGCGGGCGGTCGGCCGGGGATGGACGTGTCGTCCCTGCGCATCGGCCACCAGCGGGCGCCAGGGCAGATCGGCGCGCACGGTGTGGAAGCGGTTGCGGTAAAGATCGGCCGGGCTGGCGAAAGTGGCGCGATGGTCGATGACGGGAGCCGGACCGAGCAGCTCGGTCAATTGCGGAACGCGCTCGGCGAGGTTGTTGCGGGCGTGATGGAAGACGGCGGTGATCAGATAACGCTGGTTGGCCAGGGCATGATCGTGGAGGGAGAAGCAAGTCCCGGGCATGGTCGTGCGCACGCTGCCCTCGGCCGCCTGCTGGGCCAGGCGGGCATCGATGGCCTGGCGCTGGTTACCGGTCATGCGTTCGCCGTGGGCCTGGCTCTGCCAGGCGTACTGACCGGGATCGTGCCAGGCCACAGTCGGCGGCAAGGCACCGCCGGCCAGGCGGGAACTGGCTTCCTGCGAACGGGGCGAAAGACTGCGGTAATCCCAGCTGGCGCTGCGGGTATCGACGGTATCGATGCGCGTATGGGCCAACCAGCGATCGACACTGTCCTCGCTCAAGGTGGCGCCGGGCTGGGTGTAACGGAAATCGGGCTGGGGGTTGTCCGGGAAAGCGCCGTTGTGATCGGCGATGACCAGGGTGTGCTTGCCCAGCGACTCACCCTCGGCCTGAGCATGCTCGAACCAGCAGAACAGACCTTCCTCGGCCAGCAGACGCTTGAGAAAGGCAAGATCGCTCTCCTGATACTGCACGGTCATGCCGCGCTTGGGATAAAGCGCACTATCGGCCAGATCCCAGCGCCAGGCCGGCACCAGCTTGCCGCGGCCGTGCCAGTCGTTGAGAAGCTCGTCCACGATTTCGACGACGCTCTTGTCCTGGAAAAGGTAGTTGTCGGTGTTGCGGTCGAGGAAGGCGAGCCAGGGCTCGATGAGCAGGCGGTAGCGGGCGAAACCGCCGTTGGCGCCGAGCCGCTCGGCGCGGCTGATGTGGCCGTGGAAGGGGCGGTGGGCGGTGCGCGACTGGGCGGTTTGCAGGTCGAGCCGGGCTGGCTGGCCGAGCAGGGCGGTCAGTGACTGGTGGGCGTCGGCGGTGAGGACGGTGAGGGCAATGCGAAAACCGGCATGGTCGGCGACCGGGCCGAGCGCCTCTTCGATGCTTGCACTTTCGGCAAGCAGTGCATCGGCGCCGGCGGGGGTGGTCAGGGTCAGGAGGCGGTCGTTCTGCCGCCAGCCGGCAGCGCCGCCGATCAGGTCGAGGAGGTTGGTCGGCATGATGATCTTGACTATGACAAAGGGTTGTAATGCTAATGGTGAACGAGCTATTTGTCATTTGTTTTGTTGGGCGGACGGTCGCAAGCCGCTTTCGGCCATGCAAATGGCTTGTGCCGATGTCGGCGGCTTAATACACTGACAGCCTTTGTCATGGCCGGAATTCCGATGCCCGATACTGTTGTAGACGCTCATCGTCGGTCCGATCAGGTGCCTGATCGCTGGGTTTATTACGGTTTGCTTGCCTTGTTGTGCTGGTTGCCCCTGCCGCTGGGCAGCAACCGGACGTTCGCCGCCGCGCTGGTGATCCTCTGGGCCATGTTGCTGCTGGCTGGGGTTTTCGTTGCCTGGCGCCATCATGCGGGGGAGTTGCTCGAACGCCTGCATCCGTTTCGCTGGCCGATCCTGCTGCTCGGCCTGTTCGTGCTGCTCCCCTGGGTGCAGATCGCACCGTGGCCGGCGGCGCTGGTCGGCGCCGTCTCGCCCGAGGCGCTGGCGGTGTGGGACGGGGTGGGCAGTGCGCGGTTTTCGCTGGATCCGCAGCAAACCCAGTTCAAGGCAGCGTTGTCGTTTGCCTATTGGTCGGTGTTCGTCACCGCCCTGGTGAGCGTGCGCAGCAGTCGCCGGCTCGATTTGCTGGCGCTGGTCCTGGTCGGCAGCGGCGTGTTCCAGGCGATTGCCGGCGCGCTGCTGTTTTCCGTGGGGGCGAAGTACACCCTGTTCTTTTCCGAGGTGATCCACGACCGGGTCAAGGGCATGTTTGTCTATCACAACCACATGGCCGGCTACATGGAACTCTGCCTGTCGGTGGGCATCGGCCTGATGCTGGCCCGCCTGGGGAACGAGCGCGATGGCAGCGCGCACTGGCGCAGCCGCATGCGCGGGGCCATCGATTTCATGCTCAGCCCGAAGATGCTGCTGCGCCTGATGCTGGTGATCATGGTCATAGCCCTGGTGCTGACCCGCTCGCGGATGGGCAACGGCGGTTTTTTTGCCGCGATGATCATCGTCGGCGTGGTGTATATCCTGCTGTCGCGCCGGACTGCGCCGAAGGCGGTGATGCTGATCGCCAGCCTGATCGTCATCGATGTGGTGGTGATCGGTACCTGGGTCGGGCTGGAAAAGGTGGTCAGCCGGGTACAGGAGACTTCGATGACGATCGAGGGGGACGGCCGTGAAGAGTCGGTCGAACTGCGCCTGGACGCAGCCCGCCACGCCATCGACTTGGTGCGGGATTTCCCGGCGCTGGGTACGGGGGCCGGGAGTTTCCACGGTACCTACCTGCGTTACCGGACGCCGCGCGAGGGCTATTTCGACCATGCGCACAACGACTACGTCGAAATCGCCGCCGATTTCGGTCTGCTCGGGCTGGGTCTGCTCGGCAGTTTTGTCGTGCTGACCCTGGCGACCGGGTTGAGGGTACTGGTCAAGCGCCGCTCCAGCCTGCCACGCGGTATTGCCTTTGGTTCGCTGATGGCGATGGTGGCGCTGGTGATACATAGCTGGGTCGATTTCAACCTGCAGATTCCGGCCAACGCCCTGACCCTGGTGGTGATCATGGCCATGGCCTGGTGCGCCGCTGCCTTGCCCGCCGGCAGCGGCATGCAGCGGCGCAGCGCGGGCGAATGACGGCGCCGCCGGCATTCGGTAAGCTGCCGCCTTTTCTGCCGGATCGACCATGACTGCCGATATCCTTGCCGGGCTTGACCCCGCCGCCGTGTGGCGGCATTTCGCCACGCTCTGCGCGACGCCGCGCGCTTCCAAGGCCGAGGCCGCGCTGCGCGACAGGCTGCTGGCCTGGGCGCGGGAGAAATCGCTGGAGACCAAGGTGGATCGTGCCGGCAACCTGATCCTGAAGAAGGCGGCGACGCCTGGCTGCGAGCACGCCCCAACCGTCGTCCTGCAGGCCCACCTGGACATGGTCTGCCAGAAAAACGCCGACAGCGCCCACGACTTCTCCCGCGATCCCATCGTCCCCGAACTGCGCGACGGCTGGCTGGTCGCCGGTCAGACGACGCTGGGCGCCGACAACGGCATCGGCGTGGCGCTGATCCTTGCTGCGCTGGAAGACGAAACGCTGCGCCACGGCCCGCTGGAGGCGCTGCTCACGGTCGATGAGGAAGCCGGCATGGGTGGCGCCCGCGGCCTCGAACCAGGGCTGCTCGACGCGTCGCTGATGCTCAACCTCGATACCGAGGCCTGGGGCGAGTTCTACCTCGGCTGCGCCGGTGGGCTCGACGTCGACGTCCGTCGCGCCGGCGATCCCGAACCCTTGCCAGCCGGCTGGACGGTGCGCCGGATCGCGCTGCGCGGCTTGCGCGGCGGCCATTCCGGCGTCGATATCCACGAGGAACGCGGCAACGCGATCAAGCTGCTGGTCGGTGTCCTGCACGACCTGGCCGGCGTCATGCCTTACCGGCTGGTCTCGCTGCACGGCGGTTCGGCGCGCAACGCGCTGCCGCGCGAGGCCTTCGCCGTGCTTGCATTGCCTGACGCCGCAGGGCTCGATGCCTGGCTGGTGACGCAGCAAGCGGCACTGAGCGAACTGCTGCGTGGTGTCGACGACGGCGTTGCGCTGGGCGCGGAAACGGCGACGGCCGACGCGGTGATGGCCGGCGAGGAACAATTCACCTGGCTCGCCTCGCTGCACGCCGCACCGCATGGCGTCAAACGCGTCAGCCAGCAGGTGGCGGGCGTCGTCGAAACCTCGAACAACCTCGGCATCGTCGAACTGACGCCGGCTGCCGGCTATTGCAATTTCATGGTCCGCTCGCTGGTCGACCGCGCCGCCGACGCGCTCGCCGACGAGATCGTCAGCCTCTTTGCGCTGTCCGGCACCGCCGCCGAAAAATCCGGCCAGTATCCGGGCTGGCGGCCGAACCCGGAGTCGGCGCTGCTGCGCACCTGCCAGGCGGTGTTCAAACGCGATTTCGGCAGCGACTCCAAGGTCCAGGTGATCCACGCCGGCCTCGAATGCGGGCTGATCGGCGCCAGATACCCGGGCCTCGACATCGTTTCCTTCGGTCCGACCATCCACGGTGCGCACGCGCCCGGCGAGCGGGTCGAGGTGGCGTCGGTGGAGCGCTGCTGGCAGTTGCTGCGGGCGATCCTCGGCGAAATCGCCGCTGCCTGATCAGGCACTCGCCGGGCGCTGCTCAAGGTAACCGGCCAGCGCTGCGAGACGTTTGGCGCTGGCGCCGTCGGTATCGACGAACATCGCCGTGAACAGCTTGCGGATGTTTTCCGGGCTGATTTCGGTGGTCGTCGGGTCGAAGCTGCTGCCGTCGGGCAGCGTCACCTGCTGGCCACCCATCCCCTGGCGGGCCAGCGCGATCAGGTTCATGCCGGCGACGGCTTCGTAGTTTCCGGCAGCAACGAGTTTGTCGTAGAGCGCTTTTTCGGCGGTCGACAGGTTGGCCATGGTGTTCACGAAGCCGCCGGCCTTCTGCGTGTAATCGACTTCGTCGGCGGTCAGGGTTTGCGGGTCCTTGGCGCGAATTTCGGCCAGGCGCTTGTCGTTGGCCAGCAGGTATTCGGTGTCGGCGGCGCTTCGTTCAACGGCAGGTTTGTTTTTGATCTGGCTCAGCCGTGCTTCGACCTCGCCATCACCGGCGAGCAGCGCGCGGGCGGCGCTGGAGATGCTGACTTTTTCGGCAAGCGTTGCCGGGGTGGCGGCAGCGATTTGCCGCCCGGCGTCGGCGATTTTTCCGGATTGCCAGGCGCTGGAAAGGGAATTGATGCCGGTGACGATCATTTGGCGTGCTCCGCTGTCATTGATGCGGAGTATTTGCAAACGGCATGCCAGCGCCGATGTGGCGGCGACGAACCGCCTTACCGGCCGCGGATCGCCTCGCGCCTGGCGAAGCCGAGCTTGGCCGAGCGTTCCATCTTCTGCGTGAAGGCCGGGAAGTCGAGGCCGAGGCGGGCGCGCAACTCCTTGGCGTGGTTGTGCAGCCAGCGCCAGCGCGGTTCGAAGTACTTTTCCTTGAACGCGTAGAGGATGTGGTTGCCATCGTCGGGTACCGAGATGACGATCACCTGATCGTCGAAGACATGCATCACCTCGCCGATCAGCCCGGCGTAGGTCTCCTTGTCGCCAGCCAGGTTGACCACCAGCACGCCGTCACCGGAGAGTTTGGCGAAGGCGTTTTCGAAGAACTGGCGGTTGGCCAGTTCTGGCGCGTAGCCGCTGCGGTCGAAGGCGTCGACCAGCAGCGCGTCGATCCCCTTGTCGGCCTGCGCGATGAACTCGGCGCCGTCGCCCTCGACGATCTGCAGGCGTTCGTCGTCCGGCGGCACGAAGAAGGCGTCGCGCAGCGCGATCACGTCGGGGTCGAGTTCGACGGCGGTGATGTGTACGCCGGGCAGCCGGCGGTGGCAGAACTTGACGATGGAACCGCCGCCCAGCCCGATCAGGACGATGCGTTTCGGGCGCGGATGGAAGAGCAGGAAGCCCATCATCTTCTGCGTGTAGCGCAAGGCGAGGTCGTGCGGCGCCTTCAGCGCCATTTCGCTCTGCATCAGGCGGACGCTGAAATAGAGGTAGCGTGATTTGCCGTCGTCGATGACGAAAGGCTTCAGGTAGCTTTCGTCGAGCAACTGCATGCGCAGTTCCCAGGCCGGCGTCCACTCGGGTTCGAGCATCAGCACCGTGCCCGTCTGGAGGTCGAACGGGCTGGGGAGTTCGTAGAGTTTCAAGCTGCCGCTTCAGTCGGGTAGATCGGCGGCGTTCAACAGGAACACATATTCGTCCCCGGCGGCGGTGTCGAGCCAGGTGAAGGGCAGGTCGGGGAAGGCGGCTTCGAGCGCAGCGCGGTTGTGGCCGATCTCGACGACGAGGATACCGTCTTCGCTCAGGTGCTTTTTCGCTTCGGCGAGGATGATGCGGGTGAAGTCGAGGCCGTCGTCACCGGAGCCGAGCGCCATTTCCGGTTCGTGCAGGTATTCCGGCGGCAGCGCATCGACGGACTCGGCATCGACGTAGGGCGGGTTGGAGATGATCAGGTCGTAGCGGCGGCCGGCCAGTGCCGCGAAGGCGTCGGAATGGACCGGATGGACGCGGTCGGCGAGGCGGTAGTCGGCGATGTTGCGCTCGGCGACGGCGAGCGCGTCCTGCGACAGGTCGACGGCATCGACCTGGGCGTTGGGGAAATTGAGCGCCAGCTTGATCGCCAGGCAACCGGAACCGGTGCACAGGTCGAGTGCGTTCTCCACGGCCCACGGATCGCCGATCCACGGCGCCAGTTGTTCGTCGAGCAGTTCGGCGATGAAGGAGCGCGGCACGATGACGCGCTCGTCGACGTAGAAGCGGTCTTCGCCCAGCCAGGCTTCATTAGTCAGGTAGGCGGCGGGCAGACGGTCCTGGCAGCGGCGGCTGTAGAGGTCGAGCAGGCGGACGCGTTCGTCCGGCAGCAGGCGCGCGTCGAGGAAGGGTTCGAGGCGGTCGAGCGGCAGGTGCAGCGTGTGCAGTGTCAGGTAGACGGCCTCATCCCAGGCGTTGTCGCTGCCGTGGCCGAAGAACAGGTGGGCGGCGTTGAAGCGGCTGACCGCGTAGCGGATGAAGTCGCGGACGGTGATCAGTTCGTGCTGGGCGTGAGCGGTCATGCGAGGATGATTTTTTCGAGGATCTGGCGATAGATTGCCGAAAGTTGCGCCGGGGCGTCGACGGCGATGCACTCGTCGATCTTGTGGCTGGTCGCGTTGGACGGGCCGATTTCCAGCAGCTGGCCGCAGATCGGTGCGATGAAGCGGCCGTCCGAGGTGCCGCCGGTGGTCGATAGTTCGGTCTCGATGCCGCAGACGGCGCGGATCGCCTCGACCGCCGCATCAGCCAGCGGGCCGCGACCGGTCAGGAAGGGGCGGGCGCCGAGCGTCCATTTGATCTCGTATTCCAGGCGATATTTATCGAGGATCGCGCACAGGCGCTGCTGCAGGCCTTCTGGCGTGCTGGCGGTGGAGAAGCGGAAGTTGAACTTGATTTCCAGCTGGCCGGGAATGACGTTGGTCGCGCCGGTGCCGCCGTGGATGTTGGAGATCTGCCAGGTGGTCGGCGGGAAGTATTCGTTGCCCTGGTCCCACTCGGTCGCCGCCAGTTCGGCGATCGCCGGCGCCGCCTGGTGGATCGGGTTGCGGCCCTTTTCCGGGTAGGCGATGTGGCACTGGATGCCCTTGACGTTGAGCACGCCGGAGAGCGAGCCGCGGCGGCCGTTCTTGATCATGTCGCCGAGCGTATTGACCGAGGTCGGCTCGCCGATGATGCAGTAGTCGAGATGCTCGCCACGCGCCTGCAGGGCTTCGGTGACGGCGACGGTGCCATCGTTGGCGTCGCCTTCCTCGTCGGATGTGAGCAGGAAGGCGAGCGAGCCGGGGTGTTCAGGGTGGGCGGCGACGAAGGCTTCGACCGCGGTGACGGCGGCGGCGACACCGGTTTTCATGTCGGCGGCGCCGCGCCCGTAGAGCTTGCCGTCACGGATTTCCGGGGCAAATGGGGGGCTGGTCCATTTTTCCAGCGGGCCGGTCGGCACGACGTCGGTGTGGCCGGCGAAGACGAACAGCGGGGCCGTATTGCCGCGGCGCGCCCACAGGTTGCGGGTGCCGTTGCGGTCCAGCCATTCGAGCGAGAAGCCGATGGCAGCGAGGCGTTCGCCGATGATGTCCATGCAGCCGGCGTCTTCGGGCGTGACCGACGGGCAGGCCATGATTCGGCGCGCCAGTTCGAGGGTGGGGTCGTTCATCAGGGAGTTTCTTCGTCGTCGGCCAGGCTGAGCTTGAACTCCTTGAACGAAGCACCGCTTTCGTTGGTGCTGTCGAATTCCAGGCTGCTGTCGCTCTTCTTCTCTTCCTTGCCGTTGTTGGTATTGAATTCGGAGTTGTTGATCAGCCACGACAGGTTGGTCGGCGAATCCGCGTTGGCCAGCGCTTCGTCCAGGGTGATCGTACCTTCGTGGTAAAGGTGGAAGAGGTCTTGTTCGAAAGTCTGCGATCCCGGTGCCAGGGTCTGCTCCATCGCATCCTTGATCGACTGCACTTCGCCACGCTCGATCAGTTCGCTGATGTGGCGGGTATTCAGCATGATTTCACAGGTCGGCAGGCGCTTGCCGTCTAGGCGCTTGACCAGCCGCTGCGAGACGATGGCGCGCAGTGCCACCGACAGGTCAAGGAAGAGCGCCGGCCGGTTTTCCAGCGGGAAGAAGCTGATGATCCGGTTGAGCGCGTGGTAGGAGTTGTTGGCGTGAAGCGTCGCCAGGCACAGGTGGCCGGTCTGGGCGTAGGAGATCGCCGCCTGCATGGTGTCGCGGTCACGGATTTCGCCGATCAGGATGCAGTCCGGCGCCTGACGCATGGCATTTTTCAGCGCGGAATTCCAGTCCTGAGTGTCCATGCCGATTTCGCGCTGATTGACGATCGATTTCTTGTGCTTGAACAGGAATTCGATCGGGTCCTCGACGGTCAGGATGTGACCGGTACGCGTCGAATTGCGGTGGTCGAGCATCGAGGCGATGGTGGTCGACTTGCCCGAGCCGGTGGCGCCGACGATCAGGATCAGGCCGCGCTTTTCCATGATCAGCTCGCCGAGCAGCGGCGGCAGGCCGAGGGTGTCGAGCGGCGGGATGTTACCGAGAATGAAGCGGATGACGATGCCGATCGAGCCGCGCTGGCGGAACAGGTTGATACGGAAGTTGCCGACCTGCGGTACGCCGAACGAGAGGTTCATCTCGTTGTTGGCTTCGAAGGTCTTTGCCTGATCCTCGTTCATCAGTTCGTAGGCGATCTTCTCGATCATCTCCGGCAGCATCACCTGCTGGTTGACCGGCATGGTGCTGCCCTGGATCTTGATGTGGATCGGCGTGCCGGCGGAGATGAAGATGTCCGACGCCTGCTTTTCCGACATCAACTGGAACAGTTTGTCGAGGATCATGGCAAAGGCCTTGGCAAAAGTGGAATCAGGCGCGCAGCAGTTCGTTGATGCTGGTCTTCGAACGGGTCTGGGCGTCGACCTTCTTGACGATGATTGCTGCGTACAGGCTGTAGCGACCGTTGTCCTTGGGCAGCGAGCCGGAGATCACGACCGAGCCCGGCGGGATCTTGCCGTAGGTGATTTCGCCGGTTTCACGGTCATAGATCGGGGTGCTCTGGCCGATGTACACGCCCATCGAGATCACCGAGTTCTCGCCGACGACGACGCCTTCGACGACTTCCGAGCGGGCGCCGATGAAGCAGTTGTCTTCGATGATCACCGGGCCGGCCTGGATCGGTTCGAGGACGCCGCCGATGCCGACGCCGCCGGAGAGGTGTACGTTCTTGCCGATCTGCGCGCAGGAACCGACGGTGGCCCAGGTGTCGACCATCGTGCCTTCATCGACGAAGGCGCCGATATTGACGAAGGAGGGCATCAGCACGACATTCTTCGCGATGTGCGAACCCTTGCGGGCAAAGGCGCCAGGTACCACGCGGAAGCCGCCGGCCTTGAACTGTTCCTCGCTCCAGCCCTGGAACTTGGTGTCGACCTTGTCGTAGAAGCGCACGTCGCCGGCTTCCTGGACGCGGTTGTCGCGGGTGCGGAAGGAAAGCAGCACGGCCTTCTTGGCCCACTGATTGACGACCCATTCGCCACCCACCTTCTCGGCAACGCGCAGCTTGCCGCTGTCCAGATCGGCGATCACGGATTCGATGATCTTGATCGCGTCGGTCGATTGGGTGGTCAGCTCGGTGCGCTTTTCCCAGAGTTCGTCGATGGTGGCTTGCAGGGGATGAGTCATTTGGCGGGTCTCTCTTGGTTACAGTTGTTGTGTGAATTGAACGATGCGGCGGCTGGCTTCCAGGCATTCTTCCAGGCCGGCGACCAGGGCGATGCGGACGAAGCCGGCACCCGGATTGACGCCCTGCCATTCGCGGGCGAGGAAACTGCCGGGCAGAACCACGACATTATAGTGTTCGAGCAGGCCACGGGCGAACTCGGTATCGGCGATCGGCGTGCGTGCCCACAAGTAAAAGCTGGCGTCGGGCATGCCGGTGCCGAGTACGCTGGCAATCTGCGGCGTGCAGGCAGCGAACTTCTCGCGGTACTGGTCTCGGTTGTCCAGCACGTGGGCCTCGTCGTTCCAGGCGGCGACCGAAGCGGCCTGGATCGGTGGGGCCATGGCACAGCCGTGGTAGGTGCGGTAGAGCAGGAATTTCTTCAGGATCTGCGCGTCGCCGGCGACGAAACCCGAACGCATGCCGGGCACGTTGGAGCGCTTCGACAGGCTGGAGAACATCACCAGGCGCTCGTTCGTTCGGCCGAGCAGCTTGGCGGCTTGCAGACCACCAATGGGCGGGTTGGCCTCGTCGAAGAAGATTTCGGAATAGCACTCGTCGGAGGCAATGACGAAGCCGTACTTGTCGGAGAGCGCGAACAGCGTCTTCCACTCAGCCAGCGACAGCACCTTGCCGGTCGGGTTACCCGGCGAACAGACGTAGAACAACTGCACGCGCGCCCACTCGGCGGGCGTCAGCTGGTCGTAATCGAAGGCGAAGCCGTTCTCCGGCAGGTTGTTGAGGAAACGTGGCTCGGCCCCGGCCAGGTAAGCGGCCCCTTCGTAAATCTGATAGAAGGGATTCGGGCTGACGACGATGGGCGTGGTGCCCTGGCTTGGATCGATCAGCGTCTGGGCGAAAGAGAACAGCGCTTCGCGCGAACCGTTGACCGGCAGGATTTCGGTTTCCGGGTCGAGTTCCAGTCCGTAACGACGCGTGCACCATTCGCCGATGGCGTGGCGCAGGGCCGGAATGCCCTGGGTGGTCGGGTAGTTGGCCAGGCCGCGCAGATTGGCTTGCAACGTGTCGATGATGAACTGCGGCGTGGCATGCTGCGGCTCGCCGATGGACAGTTTGATTTCCTTGTACTGCGGGTTCGGGCTGACGCCGGCGAACAGCGCGCGCAGTTTTTCGAAGGGGTAGGGCTGGAGTTGAGCGAGGTGGGGATTCACTGGATCGATTTCGGTGACGGCGAAAAGCGACAATTATCGCTGAAATCGGCCGTGCTGGGACGCGCGCCCGCGGGCGGCGGTGCCGGGCGACGGTGCTATCATACGGCCCCCGATGTGGCGGGCATGTAAGCCGCCGTTAAACCGCGCATGCGCCTGACCAAACTCAAACTCGCCGGCTTCAAGTCCTTTGTCGACCCCACCACCGTTTCCCTGCCCGGGCAACTGGTCGGTGTCGTCGGGCCGAACGGTTGCGGCAAGTCGAACATCATGGATGCGGTGCGCTGGGTGCTGGGCGAGTCGAAGGCCTCCGAACTGCGCGGCGAGTCGATGATGGACGTCATCTTCAACGGTTCGACCAACAGGAAACCGGTGTCGCGCGCCTCCGTCGAGCTGATCTTCGACAACTCGCTCGGCCGGGCTTTGGGCCAGTGGTCGCAGTACGCCGAACTGTCGGTCAAGCGGGTGCTGACCCGGCAAGGCCAGTCGGACTACTTCATCAACAACCAGAAGGTCCGGCGCAAGGACATCACCGATCTCTTCCTTGGTACCGGGCTGGGGCCGCGCGCCTACGCGATCATCGGTCAGGGCATGATCTCGCGCATCATCGAGGCGCGCCCCGACGACCTGCGCGTCTTCCTCGAAGAAGCGGCCGGCGTCACCCGCTACAAGGAGCGGCGCAAGGAAACCCAGGGGCGCCTCGAAGACACTCGCGAGAACCTGCTGCGCGTCGAGGACATCCGCGAGGAGTTGGGTCACCAGATCGAACGTCTCGAATCGCAGGCCGAGATTGCCCGCCGCTACCACGCGCTCAATCAGCAATTGGTCCAGAAACAGCAACTGCTGTGGTTGCTGAAGCGACGCGAAGCCGAGGCCGAACGCCAGCGCCTGGCGCTCGACGTCGAGCGGACGACAACCGAACTCGAAGCGCAAAGCGCCGCACTGCGCGAAACCGAAGCGCGCGCCGAGGAAACCCGGGAAGCCCATTTCGCTGCCGGTGATGCCCTGCACAACGCGCAGAGCGAGATGTACGCGGCCAATGCCGAGGTTGCCCGGCTGGAGGCCGAAATCCGCCATCGCCGCGAATCGCGCAGCCAGCTCGAAGCCCGTCTGGTGCAACTGGAAGACGAGCTGGCGCACTGGACGCAGAACGCCGAAAAACTGGCCGAAGACCGGCAAAAATGGGAGGAAATGCAGGAAATTACCCGCCTGCGCGTCGAGGAAGCCGAGGAGCGCCTGCACGCCCAGATGAACCTGGCACCGCAGGTCGAGGAAGACCATGCGCAGGCGCTGGAGGAACTGCAGCGGCTGAAGACGCGCACCGCCAACGGCGAGCAGAAGCTGGAAGTCGAGCAGACTCACAAGGCGCACGCCCAGCGTTCGCTGCAGGCCATCGTGCAGCGCCGGGAGCGCCTGCGCGACGAGACTTTCGGCGAGGCGCCGGACGAACTCGAAGTGGCCGAGAAGGAAGAAGAACTGGAGTTGCTGCGCGAGGAACTCGCCGGCGATCAGGAACACCTGCAGCAATTGCAGGAGGAAATGCCGCAACTGGAAGCCAAGCGCAAGACCGTGCAGGGCGAACTGCAGCGGCTGGAGCGCGAGCTGGCGGCCGGGCAGGCACGCCGCGCCGCACTCGAACAGATGCAGGCGAAGACAGATCGGAAGAGGGGCGTGGAGGGGAAGAGGGTAGATCTCGGGGGTG
>DILW01000109.1 GCA_002425245.1 Betaproteobacteria bacterium UBA5582
GAACAGCGCCGTGCCGCCGAGCAGCGCGTCGCCGGTCTGGCCGATGTAGAGCAGCGCGCCGGCCAGCGGCGCGGCGACGCAGGGGCCGACGATCAGCGCCGATAGCGCACCCATCAGGAACACCGAGATGCCGCGTCCGCCCTGCAGGTGGCCGCTTTCTTCCGACAGCTTGCTCTGCAGCGCGGTCGGCAACTGCAGTTCGTAGAAACCGAACATCGATAGCGACAGGATGACGAAGACCAAGGCAAAGGCGCTCAGCACCCAGACATTCTGCAGCGCCGCGGTGAGCAACGTGCCGGTCAGGCCGGCGGCGACGCCGACGGCGGCATAGGTGACGGCCATGCCGAGGACGTAGGCGAGGCTGAGCGCCAGCGCCCTGCCCCGTGTGGCCCGTTGCCCCTGGCCGGCGATGATGCCGGAGAGGATGGGAATCATCGGGAAGACGCAGGGCGTCAGCGACAGACCGAGACCGGCCAGGAAGAAGATGCCTAGGATGGTCCAGAAACCGGCGTCCTTGAGCGTCTGGGCAATCAGGCCGCTTTCGTCACCGGCCGAGGGGGCGGCTGTCATTGGCGGCGCCTTCGGCGTGCTCGCCGGATCGGGCAGGACGACGGCAACGCTCTGGGTCTGCGGCGGATAGCAGATGCCGGCGTCGGCACAGCCCTGCGAGATGACGTCCAGACGCAGCGGTAGCTCGCCGGAACTGCTGCGCTCGACTGGCACGCGGAAGACCGCTTCCTTGTAGAAAACTTCGACCAGGCCGAAATTCTCGTCGTTCTTTTCCTTGCCCTTGGGAATCTGCAGCGGGCCGAGAGCGATACTGTCGTCGACCGGATGGACGCGGAACTTGTCGCCGTAGAGGTAGTAATCCTTGGCGATCTCGAAACGGATCTCGACCGTCTCGCCGTCCAGCGCCCGGGCGCTGGGCTTGAAGGCGACGGCCGGGTCGAGGAACTCCTGGGCATGCGCGAACGAAGCCAGGAAAGCGAAGAGCAGGAACAGGGTACGCATGATCATTGGCGTGTCTCGGCGGCCAGCCAGTTCAGGTAGGCCGGCAGGCCCTGCGCGATCGGCAGGGCGATGATTTCGGGCAGTTCGTAGGGATGCAGTTCGGCGATCCGCTGTTCCAGCGCGGGGTAAGCGGTGGCAGTGGTCTTGATCAGCAGCGGGACTTCCGGGGCCGATTCGAGGCTGCCCTGCCAGCGGTAAACCGACTGCACGCGCGGCAGGATGTTCACGCAGGCGGCGAGTTCTTCCTCGATGACCGCCCGCGCAATGGTATTGGCTACGGTTTCGTCGGGGCAGTTGGTGAGGACGAGCAGGTTTTCCATCGGTCGATTCTACTTGAGCAGCCGACGCCGGGTCAGGTGCAGGGCAATGGCAAAGGCCACCGCCGTGGTCGCCAGCAGCACGCCGACGTGCACTGCGATGTCGGCCGGCACCTCGCCGGCGAGCAGTGGCCGTACCAGCGCCACGCCCTGGGCCAGCGGCAGCCAGGCGCCGATCAGCGCGAGCCAGCCGGGCAACTGGTCGGTCGGGAAGAAAACCCCGGAAATCAGCGTCATCGGGGTGATGAACAGCGTGAAGTAATACATGAAGAAATCGTAGGACGGCGCCAGCGCATTCCAGATCAGCCCCAGCGCGGCAAAGGCCAGGCCGGTGAGGACGATGGCCGGCAGGATGAACAGGGCCAGCGGCCCGTTGGTCAGGCCCATGGCGGTGACGACGACAAGGATGGCGCAGCCGGAGAAGAAGGACTTGGTGGCTGCCCAGAACAGTTCGCCGGCGACGACATCGGTCAGCCCAAGCGGCGTGTTGAGGATGGCGTCCCAGGTTTTCTGCACGTGCATGCGCGAGAAGGAGGAATACAGCGCTTCGAAGGTCGCCGCGTTCATGGTTGAGGCACAGATGGTGCCGGCGGCGAGGAAGGCGATGTAGGACTGGCCGCCGATCTCCGGCAGCATGGCGCCCAGGCCGTAGCCCAGACCGAGCATGTAGATCAGCGGATCGGCCAGGTTGCCGAGGATGGAGGGCAAGGCGAGCTTCCGCCAGACAAGGAAGTTGCGCTGCCAGACAGGAAACCAGCCAGCGGCGGCGAGCGAGGACACAGACATGGAGCGTGGCCGGATCAGCGAAGGAAGGGAGCAATTCTAACGCGGGGCGCGGATGGCGATTGTGCCGATCGGTTACCGGGCGGCCGGCGCGTTTCTGATTGCGCAAACTTTTCGCTTCATCGAATGTCATCGCTCAGGATGGAGCAGTATCGTGAAGCGGAGGGCGTACCGATGGAGATGCCGGAGGATGTGAAAGCGGCGCTGATCGATCTGGCCGGGGTCCTGCACACCGGCGACGAGGCACTGGCGGGAGCGGTGCCAGCGCTGAAGCGTTTGCGCGGTGCCGGCTTGGCGCTGCGATTCCTGACCAATACGACGCGCACGCCAGGCAGCGTGCTGTTCACCAAGTTGTGCCGGATGGGTTTCGAGTTGTCGGCCGGCGAGATTCAGACGGCGGCGTTGGCGGCCCGCACGCTGGTGCGCGAACGCGGCTTGCGGCCACACTGGATGGTGCATCCGAATATTGCTGACGAAATGGGCGCGGACGATCCCGAGCCGAATGTCGTGGTTCTTGGCGACATGGGCGAGCATTTCAGCTATGCCGGCCTCAATCATGCGTTCCGTCTGCTGATGCAGGGTTGCCCGCTGATCGCCATGGCCCGTAACCGTTATTTCATGGAGTCGGACGGCCTAGCGCTGGACATGGGCGCTTTCGTTGCCGGGCTGGAGTATTCGGCCGGTGTGCAGGCCGAGATCGTCGGCAAGCCGGCCCCCGCCTTCTTTGCTGCAGCGCTGGCCGAACTCGGGGTGACGGCACGTCAGGCGGTGCTGATCGGCGATGACCTGAGCGACGACATCGGCGGCGCGCAGGCGGCAGGCATTGCCGGAATTCTGGTACGCACCGGCAAGTTCCGGGTGGGCGACGATGTGCATCCAGCGATTCGGCCGGCGCTGACGGTGGACGATTTCGCGGCGGCGGTCGATCGGCTGCTCGGCTAGGTGTTCAGTCGCGCAGTTCGCGCCCGGTCAGCTTGATGAACACGTCTTCCAGGTTGGAAGCGCGATGCACGTAACGCAGGCTGTCGGCGTTGGCCAACGCGGCCAGCAGCGGTTGCGGGTCGCGGCAGTAGAAGAAGGCGGTTTCGCCGCTCTGTTCGACCCGCTCGGCCAATTGGCGGTGCTGCTCAACAAAGGTGGGCAACTTGCCGGCTGCTTCGTCGAAGACCTCGATCACCTGCGGTTCGATGTGTGTGGCGATCAGTTCGCGCGGGCTGCCTTCGGCGATCTTGCGGCCGTGGTCGATGACGATCAGGCGGTCGCACAGGCGCTCGGCCTCGTCCATGAAATGCGTGGTCAGGATCAGCGTCTTGCCGGCCGATTTCAGTTGCTTGAGGCGTTCCCAGATCAGGTGGCGGGCTTGTGGATCGAGGCCGGTGGTCGGCTCGTCGAGGAAGACGATGTCCGGGTCGGCGACCAGTGCGCGGGCCAGGGTCAGGCGCCGCTTCATGCCATCCGACAATGTGGCGATGCGGGCGTCGGCCTTGCTGTTCAGGCTGGCGAACTCCAGCAACGAGGGGATACGGCGGCGGACATCGGCGTCCTTGAGTCCGAAATAGCGGCCGAAGACGAGCAGGTTCTCGGCACAGGTGAAATCCGGATCGAGGTTGTCGAATTGCGGCACGACGCCGACCTTGGCTCGCGCGACTTGCGCGTCGGCCGGGATGGAACGGCCGGCCAGGCTGATGTCGCCGGCGTCCGGCGCGGTCAGGCCGAGGCACAGGCGCAGCGTCGTCGTCTTGCCGGCACCGTTGGGGCCGAGCAGGCCGAAACAGCTGCCGGGTTCGACGGCGAACGACAGCCCGGCGACGACTTCACTGTCGCCGTAGCGCTTGTGCAGCCCGGAAACGCTCAGTGCCGCCATGCGCGGGTGACGATGTCGCGGATCAGGTGCAGGCGGCGATGGAAGAAGTGATCGGCGCCGGGAACGACGACAACCGGCAGGTCGTTCGGCTGCGCCCAGGCGAGGACGTTGTCCAGCGGTACCGTTTCGTCGCTCGATCCGTGGATGACGATGGTGTCGTGCGGGACTTTCTCGGTGTCGTACTGGCGCGTGCCTTCGACGAAACCGGCGGCAGTACCGACCAGGACCAGACGCTGGGCCGGATGCCCGGCTTCTTCCAGGCGTTTGCCGACGCGCGTCTGGCAGTAGGCGCCGAAGGAAAAACCGGCCAGTGCCACCGGGATGTCGCCGCAGCGCAGTTTGGCGTCGTGCAATACGGCGAGGAGATCGTCGGTTTCGCCGATGCCTTCGTCGTGCACGCCTTCAGTACCGCCGACGCCGCGGAAATTCGGGCGGAAGGCGGCATAACCGAGGCTGACAAAGGTCTTGGCCAGCGTGTAGGCAACCTTGTTGGTGTTGGCACCGCCACCGATCGGGTGCGGATGAGCGATCAGCGCGATGCCGCGCGGCGCGTCCGGGCGCTCCATGATGACTTCGATGTTGCCGACCGGGCCGGCAACATTGATCTTCTCTTCCAGTACTTTCATAGCTTCAGGCGTTCGACGACGCGGCCGTTGATCAGGTGTTCCTGGACGATTTCCTCGACATCCTCGTTATCGACGAAGCTGTACCAGGTTTCTTCGGGGTAGACGACCATCACCGGGCCGTTGTCGCAGCGGCCGAGGCAGCCGGCCTTGTTGATGCGCACGGCGCCGGCACCATTGCGCTTGAGGGCGCCGATGCGGTCCTTGGCGTAGGCGAAGGCATCGCTGCCGCCGACATTGTTGCAGCAGGCTTCACCGCCCTCGCGCTGGTTGGTGCAGATGAACACGTGGTGCTGGAAATAGCTCATTCATTCTTCTCCGTTAAGGCCAGCCATTATAGGGGCTCGCGTTTCACGTGGAACGCTGCCCCGTCGAACGCAGGCTCAACCACAGGAAAGGCAGGGTCAGGAAAGGCCACAAGCTGGCGACCAGCCGGGTTAGACCGTTGAAATTGAGAAAGTGCCCCTGGCGCCAGGCGGCAAGTGCGGCAGCGGAATACGGATTGGCCGGCGCCAGATTCACCAGCAGGGTGGCGGCGATCAGGATCAGTCCGGCCAGTGCCAGGCTGGTTCGGGTTGGTAGCCACAGGGTCAACACCAGGGTGGCAGCGGCCGCGAGCAGCCCCTGGGTGGCGCCCGGGGTCAGCCAGGCCATGGCCTCGGCCGGGTTGACCAGGACGGCTGCGCCGAGCATGCGCACCGCCAGTCCGCAGAGCAGGAACATCGGCACGATCAGGTAGGCGAAGCGGCGCCTGGCCAACAGGCCGCGCAGGAACAAGCCGACGGCGACGGCATTGCAGGCGGTCACGCCAGCTTCGATCAAGGCATAGTTCTCCACCGAGAACGGAATCGGGGTGGTGTAGGAAAGCAGCTGCCGCAAGTCGCCGGCACCGAACAACAGGGTCTCGGGCGATAACGGAACCATCATCCACAGAGCGAGCAGGGTCAGCCCCAGTTCCCCGTGCGGCAAGGGGGCCAGTAGTCGATGGGCAGTTGCTTCAAGCTGCGCGAACACCCTGGGTCCGAGGATCTGTGCGCTGATCGCGCCGATCAGGCCACCCAGGGCATTGCAACCGAGATCAAGATTGGAAGGAATGCGGCTGGGCAGCCAGTTCTGCAGGACTTCCAGACCTAGGCTCAGGCCACCGGCCAGCAGCGTTGCCAGGCACAAGGCGGTGTAGCGTCCGGGCAGGCGGCTGGCGCCGAGGACGAGGAAGAAGCTCAGGGGAATGTAGACGGCCACGTTGGCCACCAGGTCGAAGACTGTCCAGTACTTCGGCCAATCGGCTTCGAGGAAGGCCAGCAGCGGCACCCCGGTGTCCAGCCAGCCGCTGAACGGGTGCAGACTGCCATAGACGATCAGCCCGCACCAGGCCAGTGCCAGGTAACGGGCCAGTACGCGGGAACGTCTGCCATGTTGGAACATGGCTGAATTCTAGGCCAGGTGAGCGTTTCCGTCAGCTTGGCCGGGTTTCGGCCGGTTTCGCATGCGGGCGCAGGTAGGCGCCGATGATCATGCCGATGGCGCTGGCGACCAGTCCGTAGAGCTGCGGCTCGATGTTGCCTTCGGGGACGAAGATTTCCAGGAACAGCCAGGTCCCGATGCCGAACACGATGGCCAGACCGGCGCCGAGGTTGTTGGCCCGACGCCAGAAAAGACCGGCGGTGAGTGGAACGAAAGCGCCAGAGAGGGTGATCCGGTAGGCACTTTCGACCATGTGGTGGATGCTGGCGTTGGTGGACAAGGCATAGGTTGCCACCATGCAAGTAAATACGACCACGGCGCCGCGAGTGGCGAGCAGCAACTGGCGGTCGCTCATGTCGCGCCAGTAGCCGCGCAGGATGTTCTCCGAGAAGGTGACCGCCGGTGCCAGCAGGGTGCCCGAGGCGGTACTCATGATCACCGACAGCAGGGCGCCGAAGAAGATGATCTGGGCGGCCATCGGCATGTGGGTGACGATCAGTTGCGGCAGGATCAGCTGGGAATCCTCGGCCATGTAACGCTGAACCATGGCCGGGTCGATGATTGTTGCCGAGTAGGCGAGGAACAGCGGTACGGCGGCGAAGAAGAAGTAGGAAGCGCCACCGAGCGTGGTACCCCAGACCGCGACCCATTCGTTCTTGGAGGAATTGACGCGCTGGAAGACGTCCTGCTGGGGGATCGAGCCCAGGGCCATGGTCAGCAGTGCGGCGATCCAGGAGACGATGTCGAGCAGGTCGGCGGTGGGCAGGAAATCGAGCTTGCCGTCGGCTGCGGCCTTGTCGATGACCACCGAGAAGCCGCCGGCCAAGTCGCCGGCCAGCCAGGTGACGTAGATCAGACCGAGCACGATGACGATCATCTGGACAAAGGTGGTCATCGCCACCGACCACATGCCGCCGAACAGCGTGTACACCAGGACTACCCCGGCACCGATCAGGATGCCCTGGTTGATGCTGATGCCGCCGTCGGAAAGCACGTTGAAGACCAGACCGAGGGCAGCCATCTGGGCGCCGACCCAGCCGAGGTAGGAGATGATGATGGCGGCCGACAACGCAACTTCGGTGTTGCGGTTGTAGCGGACCCGGAAGAAGTCACCCAGGGTCAGCAGGTTGAGGCGGTACAGCGGGCGGGCAAAGATCAGGCCGAACAGCATCAGGCAGATCGAGGCGCCGAGTGGGTCAGAGATCAGCCCGCGAAAGCCTTCATCAATGAAGGTGGCGGAGATGCCGAGAACCGTTTCGGCGCCGAACCAGGTAGCAAACACCATGGCCAGGACGACGGGAAACGGCAGGTTGCGGCCGGCAACGATGTAGTCGCGGGCGTTGTGGACGCGGGTGGCGGCGTAGAGGCCGATGCCGATGGAAATGACGAGATAGATGACGACGAACCAGATCAGCATGGCGTGGGGTCGACGATGGCAAGGGGTTGAAAACGCGGGGGATTATAAGGTTATTGGGGCTTTGGCGACGGGAAAAAAGGAGGCATGCTGAGAAAATTGATCGGCTTGCCGGTTTGCGGATGGACAAAGGCAATTTCTGCCGCGTGCAGGAGCAGGCGTGGTGCCCGCTCGGCGGCTGGGCCGGCGTAGAGTTCGTCGCCCAGGATGGGGTGGCCAATCGCTGCCAGATGCACGCGCAGTTGGTGCGAGCGCCCGGTCACCGGCTCGAGTTCGATGCGCGTGAGGTTTTCCGCGGGGCTGCGCTCAACAACCCGGTAACGCGTCAGCGACGGTTTGCCGATTTCGTGGCTGACCATCTGCCGCGGGCGGTTTGGCCAGTCGCAGATGAGTGGCAGGTCGATCTCGCCCGTATCGTCCTCAACCAGGCCGGCGACCGTGGCCAGGTAGCGCTTGTCGACAGCACGGTCGCGGAACAGCTTGTACATGGCTTTCTGCGCTGCTTCGCCGCGCGCCACAACCAGCAGGCCCGAGGTCGACATGTCCAGCCGGTGGGCGATCATCGCTTCCGGGAAATCCCCCTGCAGGCGGGTGATCACGCAATCCTGCTTGGCTTCGCCGCGACCGGGAACAGAGAGCAGGCCGGAGGGTTTGTCGACCACGATCAGGGTGGCGTCGACGTGGACGATGTCCAGCGGTTCGGTGGGCGGCAGATAGACGCTCATTCAGCGCGCTGCCGGCTGGGTGCAGCGGGAGTCGCGGTAGGGACCGCGACTTGGGGTCCAGCCTTCGCCGGGTGAGAACTGCAGGCAGACGCGCCGACCGTCCACCTTGCTGACCCACCAGTACCACGGGGCCGGCGCGGCTTCGGCAGTGCTGGTCAGCAGGAACAGCAGGCAGGCAGGCAACAGGAAAAGACGTCTCATCGCTTTCATCTTGTACTGTATAGTTGTACAGTAATTGGGTGGATTGGAAGTTCAGGCCGGGTGCGGGTGGGGCTGAGCTTATACCGCACAAGCCGCCATCTTCCAATAATCCGGTTTTGCCGTTGTCATCAAGAGGTGCACGATATCCGGCAAAACGAACCAGCAATTTTTGTTCCATCATTGGCCCTGTGCCATAATCCTTTCAACGTTTCGAGGTATGAACATGGACGACAACAAGGCAAAGGCGCTCGCCGCAGCGCTGCAGCAGATTGAAAAGCAGTTCGGCAAGGGCTCCATCATGAAGATGGGCGATGCTGAAATCGACGAGGGCATTCAGGTCGTGTCGACCGGTTCGCTCGGTCTGGACATCGCGCTCGGCGTTGGTGGCCTGCCGCGCGGCCGGGTGGTCGAGATCTACGGTCCGGAATCCTCGGGCAAGACCACGCTCTGTCTGCAAGTCGTCGCCGAAATGCAGAAGCTTGGCGGCACAGCCGCCTTCATCGATGCCGAACACGCGCTCGACCCGCAATATGCGCAGAAGCTCGGCGTCAACGTCAACGAATTGCTGATCTCGCAGCCGGATACCGGCGAACAGGCGCTGGAAATCGCCGACATGCTGGTCCGTTCCGGTTCGGTCGACATCATCGTTGTCGACTCCGTGGCCGCCCTCACCCCGCGTGCCGAAATCGAAGGCGAGATGGGCGACCAGATGGTCGGCCTGCACGCCCGCCTGATGTCGCAGGCGCTGCGCAAGCTGACCGCCAACATCAAGAAGACCAATACCTTGGTCATCTTCATCAACCAGATCCGGATGAAGATCGGTGTCATGTTCGGTTCACCGGAAACCACCACTGGCGGCAACGCACTCAAGTTTTACGCTTCGGTCCGTCTCGACATCCGCCGCATCGGTGGAATCAAGAAGGGCGACGAGGTGGTCGGTAGCGAAACCCGTGTCAAGGTGGTCAAGAACAAGGTGTCGCCGCCGTTCCGCGAGGCCATTTTCGACATCCTCTACGGCGAGGGCATTTCCCGCGAAGGCGAGATTGTCGAAATGGGTGTCGCCCACAAACTGGTCGACAAGTCCGGTGCCTGGTACTCGTACAAGGGCGAGAAGATCGGTCAGGGCAAGGACAATTCCCGCGAGTTCCTCAAGTCGCACCCGGAAATCGCCCAGGAAATCGAGGCCGGTATTCGCGCAGCGGCCAGCACCACGGTGATCAAGCCGAGCAAGGGCAGCAATGACTGATCTGCGGGTACGTGCATTGCAGTATCTGACCCGGCGCGAACACAGCCGGGCAGAATTGCATGCCAAACTCGCAGCGCATGCCGACAGCGAAGAAGCACTGACGGCCCTGCTCGACGCCTTGCAGGCTGAACGTCTGCTTTCTGACAGCCGCTACGCCAGTCAGCGCATTGCGGCGCGTGCCGGGCGCTACGGCAACGGCCGTCTGCGCCAGGAGTTACGCCAGAAAGGGCTGGCCGACAGCGATATCGAAGCGGCCCTGCCCGAGGCGGGTAACGAGGCCGAACGCTGTCGCTCGATCTGGGGAAAAAAGTTCGGTCACCCTCCCCTGTCTGCAGAAGAACGTGCGAAACAGATGCGTTTCCTGCAATATCGCGGCTTTTCCGCTGAAGCGATCCGCCAGACCTTGCGCGGTACCGACGAAGAATGAGCCAACCTGCTGCCACCCTATCCGCGCATAACCTGAAAAAACGCTACAAGGCGCGGACCGTTGTCGAGGACGTTTCGTTCTCGGTGCGTTCGGGCGAAGTGGTGGGGCTGCTCGGTCCGAACGGTGCCGGCAAGACCACCTGTTTCTACATGATCGTCGGTCTGGTTGCGGCCGACGGCGGCGAGGTGTACATCGACGAGGAGCGCCTGACCCATCAGGCGATGCACTCCCGGGCCAGAATTGGTCTCTCCTACCTGCCGCAGGAAGCCTCGGTGTTTCGCAAGCTCAATGTCGAGGAAAACATCCTGGCCGTTCTCGAACTGCAGAAGCTTTCTGCCGAAGAACGCAACCAGCGCCTGGAAAGCCTGCTCAACGAACTGCACATCACCCACGTGCGCCACGTCAATGCCGCGGCCCTGTCCGGTGGCGAGCGGCGACGGGTCGAAATCGCCCGCGCCCTGGCCACCAGCCCGCGTTTCATCCTGCTTGACGAGCCTTTTGCCGGCGTCGATCCGATTGCCGTGCTCGAAATCCAGAAAATCATCCGCTTCCTCAAGGAGCGCGGCATCGGGGTCCTGATCACCGATCACAACGTGCGCGAAACCCTGGGGATTTGTGACCACGCGGTCATCATCAATGCCGGTCACGTGCTTTCCTCTGGACGTCCGGCGGAAATTGTCGAAAATGAAAGCGTACGCAAGGTCTACCTCGGCGAGCATTTCCGGCTCTGACCCTGTCACACAGAAACCGCATCGATGAAACCGGCACTTCAGCTCAAGCTTTCGCAACATCTCGCACTGACGCCGCAACTGCAGCAGTCGATCAAGTTGCTGCAACTGTCGACTATCGAGATGCAGCAGGAGATAGAGCGCTACCTGCTGGAAAATCCCATGCTCGAACGCGACGACGACGGTCCGGGAGAGAATTTTGCCGGCGCCCAGCAGTTCGATTCGCCGGACAAGCCGGCGAGCGAGCCCGCCGGCGACAGCGAGCCCCGCGAAGATGTGCAGGGCGAGCCGCCGATGACCCCCGGCGAGGTTGACGATGACCGCTGGTCCAGCGATGCCGGTACCTTCACCGGGGCCGGCCGCGACGAGGACGACGATAACGATCCGCAAGACAGCCACGCAGCCAACGTCAGCTTGCGCGAACACCTGACCTGGCAATTGGGCATGACCCAGATGAGTGAGCGCGACCGCAGTCTGGTGCGCTTCCTGATCGAGGCACTCAACGACGACGGTTATCTCTCGGCCCCGCTCGAAGAGCTGTGGGAAACCCTGCCGCCCGAATACGAGATCGAGATCGAAGAACTGGAAATTGCCTTGCACCATATCCAGAATTTCGATCCGACCGGCATCGGTGCCCGCGATCTGCGCGAGTGCCTGTTGCTGCAGCTCAAGGTTGCCGAGGACTGTGCCGAGCGCACGCTGGCCACGATCATCGTGGACAAGCATCTGGAACTGCTGGCGGCCCGTGACTTCGTCAGGATTCGCCGGCTGACGGGCTGCGACGACGAGATCCTGAAGGGTGCCCACGAGCTGATCACCAGCCTCGATCCGCGGCCGGCTGCCGGCTACGCCCAGATCGAAGCGCGCTACATCACCCCGGATGTGATCGTCAAGAAACTGAAGGGCAAGTGGACTGCCTACATCAATCCGGACGCCTACCCGCGCCTGCGCATCAACCGGCTCTACGCCGATATCCTGGCCAAGCAACGACGCGGTAACGGCAACCTCAGTGGCCAGTTGCAGGAAGCCCGCTGGCTGATCAAGAACGTCCAGCAGCGTTTTGAAACCATACACCGCGTGACCCAGGCCATCGTCGACCGTCAGCGCCAGTTCTTCGAACATGGCGAAGTGGCGATGCGGCCGCTGGTTCTGCGCGAAATTGCCGACCTCCTCGGTCTGCATGAATCGACGATATCCCGTGTCACCAGCCAGAAATACATGGCGACGCCGCGCGGCATCTTCGAATTGAAGTACTTCTTCGGCAGCCATGTTGCCACCGATACCGGTGGCGCCTGCTCTGCCACGGCCATCCGTGCCCTGATCAAGCAGTTGATTTCGGCCGAAGATGGCAAGAAGCCCTTGTCGGATAGTCAATTATCCGAAATACTAGGCCAGCAGGGAATCGTCGTTGCCCGACGCACGGTTGCGAAATACCGTGAATCGCTCAATATCCCGCCGGTCAATTTACGCAAGACCCTGTAGAGATAGGAGAGAAAATGAATCTGCAAATCAGCGGTCACCATATCGAAGTCACCCCGGCCCTGCGCGAATACGTCGAGAACAAGCTCGATCCCGTGCTCCGCCATTTCGACAAGGTCACTGGCGCCAGCGTCGTGCTTTCCGTTGAAAAGCTGAAGCAGAAGGCTGAAGTCACCGTTCACGTGCCGGGCAAGGACATGCACGTTGAAGAAGCCGGCGATGATCTTTACGCCGCCATCGATGCCTTGTTCGACAAGCTCGACCGCCAGGTCCAGAAGTACAAGCAGAAGCTGCAGGACCATCATCGCGGCGAAAAGCCGTCGATGCACATCGACGAATAAAGCCCATCAACCGCACCCCGTGGGGTGCGGTTCATTTGCCGCAAATTTCCCATGAACCCTCTAGATAACATTCTGACTGCCGAACAGGTTCTGCTCGATCTGGACGCCAGCAGCAAGAAGCGTGTTTTCGAGCAGGCCGGCATGCTCTTTGAAAGTCGGCTCGACATGTCGCGCTCGCTGATTTTCGACAGCTTGTTTGCGCGCGAGAAGCTCGGTTCCACCGGCCTTGGTCAGGGCGTTGCCATTCCCCATGGTCGGATCAAGGGCCTCAGCCAGGCCGCCGGTGCCCTCATTCGCCTGGCCACGCCCATCCCCTTCGATTCGCCGGATGGTCGGCCGGTGACTCTGCTGTTCGTACTGCTGGTTCCCGAGCAAGCCACCGAAGAGCACTTGCAGATTCTGTCGGAGCTGGCCCAGCGTTTCTCTGATCGAGCTTTCCGCGAAGCCCTGCAAGCGGCGCCGGACGCCGAAACGGTGCTGGCCCTGTTCAAGAAGTCCTGACCCGGCCCGTGCGCCACATCAGCCTGGAACAGTTGTACCAGGACAACCGCGAAAAGCTGTTGTTCAACTGGACTGTCGGTCAGCGCACCGATCGACGAATCGAACTCAAGGCAGCCAGCAACTACGGCGCCGATGTCGTCGGTCACATCAACATCATTCACCCCGAGCGCCTGCAGGTCATGGGCCAGGCCGAGTACGACTGGGCCATGCGCATCGGCGAGCGGCGCTTCGGCCAGATGTTCATCGATCTATTGTCGGCGCGCACGCCGGCGATGATCGTCGCCGATGGTCTGAAACCGCCGGACTTTGTCGTCGACGCCTGCATGGCGGCGGATGTTCCGCTTATTCTTTCCCCCAAGCACTGCTCGGCGGTGATCGATCACCTGCGCATCTACCTTTCGGCTCGACTGGCCGATACGGTCAGCCTGCATGGAGTGTTCATGGATGTGCTCGGCATGGGGGTTTTGATTACCGGTGATTCCGGGGTCGGTAAATCCGAGCTGGCGCTGGAACTGATTTCGCGTGGTCACGGCCTGGTTGCCGACGATGTGGTCGAAATGGCACGGATCGCGCCGACCACCATCGAGGGCCGCTGTCCGGGCATGCTCCGCGACTTCCTCGAAGTACGCGGCCTGGGCCTGCTCAATATCCGGACCATCTTCGGCGAGACCGCCTCGCGCCGGAAGATGAAACTGAAACTGATTGTTCACCTGCAGCGTACGCTCGCCGCAGAGGATGCGCCGCGCCTGCCGCTCGATGCCCAGAGTCAGGATGTGCTCGGCGTACCGATCCGCAAGGTGGTGATCCCGGTGGCTGCCGGACGCAACCTCGCCGTACTGATGGAAGCGGCGGTGCGCAACACCATCCTCCAGTACCGGGGGATCGACAGCATGCAGGATTTCGTCGAGCGGCAAAGCCGGATGATGAACGACGAAGACGCCTGAGATATCAGGCAGGGCGTTCTCTTAGAGATGTTCGAACTCGAGCCGGTCAGCCGCCGGGTCATTGATCGAAGTGCCCAGGCACAGGATGCCGCTACCCTCAAGCCGGATTTCGCGCTTGCGCAGAAGGATTTCCTGCCGACCCTGCATGCTCAGGAAACTGCCATTGCTGCTGGTGTCGATGAGGAAGAACCCATCTGGCCGACGTTCGATGCGGGCATGGGCGCGTGAAACCTTGCGATTCGGGATCGTCAGTGAGCAGGACGGATCGCGACCGAGACTGAGTGACGCGTGCCTTTCATCGATCAGGTAAGCTTTGCCGCGGTAACGCAGGCAGAACTTCCCCGAGTTTCCGCTGCTTGCAGTGTCCACTGCTGACGCAGATGGCGTGGTGTGCGTCGGCGCCCATTGAACCTGAAACAAGGGCAATGCTGCATCTAGTTCTTGAAGCGGAGTGGACTCCAGCCGGGTTTTTACCGGGAGGCCTCCGTTGGTGTTGAGCGCCTCGACCACCGCGCCACTGCACAGAATCTGGTCGGTGTTGGCCAGAGCAGCGATGCGCATGAGGCTGGATCGTTTGACACTCGAAGGGTCCGTGTCGTCGTTACTATCGTGGAGAGCCACGCGGATGCCCAGCTTGTGCCCGGAAACTGGTGGCAGATCGGCGACCCGCTGGTGCATGTCGATCGCCGACTGACAGGCCAGCTCGGCGCTGGGGAAGATGACCAGCAGCTCGTCGCCGGCCGACTGCAGCAACTTTCCCTGGTAGCCTTCGATCGAACGGGTCATGCGCTTGATGCAGCGATCAACTGCTCGCTCAGCCTCCTGCGCGTCCAGCCGATGGTGCAGCGAAGCACTGCCGGTGATGTCGGCAACCATGATGACAGGAACGGGAGACTGCACGTTCATCGGCGAAATCCGGGTCTTTGGAAGGGGGATTATATGACGAAGCTTTCGGGCAGGGTTTATGCGCCCGGGGTGATCGGAATGATCCCGCTAAGCGTCATTTCCTCACTGTCAAAAGCGATGTCGCCTTGTTCAACCGGGGTATCGAGCGTCAGATTGCGGAAATCGAACAGATTGTTGTCGCCCAGATGGGATGGGACGACGTTCTGGATCGCAGTGAACACCGATTCCGTCCGGCCCGGATAGCGCTTGTCCCAGTCATGCATCATTTCCTTGATTTTCTGTCTCTGGAGGTTCTCCTGGGAACCACACAAATTACAGGGAATGATCGGAAACTCCATGCCGCGCGCGAATTTTGCGATGTCGGCCTCCGAGCAGTAAGCCAGGGGGCGAATCACCACATGCGCCTTGTCGTCGGTCACCAGCTTGGGCGGCATGGCTTTCATCTTGCCGCCGAACAACATGTTAAGGAACAGGGTGTGGACCATGTCGTCACGATGATGGCCCAGGGCGATCTTGTTGGCACCCAACTCCTTGGCCGTGCGGTAGATGATGCCCCGGCGCAGGCGGGAACATAGCGAGCAGGTGGTTTTTCCCTCGGGAATCTTGTCTTTGACGATGGAATAGGTATCCGCCTCGACGATGCGATAGTCGATACCGATCGATTCAAAGTAAGCCGGCAGCACATCACCAGGAAATCCCGGCTGTTTCTGGTCGAGATTCATTGCGATCAGACGGAAGCGCACTGGTGCGCGTTTCTGCAGGGCCATCAGCATGGCCAGCAGGGTGTAGGAATCCTTGCCTCCCGAACAACAGACTAGAACTGTGTCGCCGTCCTCGATCATGTTGTAGTCCATGATCGCCTTGCCGGTGCGGCCTTCGAGGAACTTGCGGAGTTTTTGGAGATTGGCGGAAACGGGGGTATTCATGGCGAAATATGTTCGGCAGAGTGCGGCTGGCGGAGCGCAGAAGGACGCGAGTTTACACGTTTCCCTCGGAAAACCGTTCCGTGGAATTAGAATGCACGATTTGCCCGCCGATGAGCCGACTACCTGAACCGTCCACGGAAGCGCTGGCCCACAGCCAGCGACTGCATGACGCCATTGCCGACGCTGTGCGCCGCGAAGGGGGTTTTCTTGCCTTCTCGCGGTACATGGAAATGGCGCTTTACGCACCCGGCCTGGGCTATTACGCGGCAGGAGCACGCAAATTCGGGAGTGCTGGTGATTTTGTCACCGCGCCGGAAATGACGCCGCTGTTCGGACAAGCATTGGCGACGCAGATCGCCCAGGCGATGCTGGCTTCGGCACCGATGGTGATCGAGGTCGGCGCCGGTTCGGGGCGGCTTGCCGCTGACGTCCTACTCGCCTTGGAGAAGATGGACAGCCTGCCCGATTGTTACGCGATCCTCGATCTTTCCCCCGATCTGCGCGCGCGTCAGCGCGAGACGCTGGCGGCAGCGGCACCCCATCTCCTGTCCCGGGTGCACTGGCTCGATCGCTTGCCGGAGCATTTCTCGGGCGTTGTCGTTGCCAACGAACTGCTCGATGCCCTGCCCGCTGACCTTGTGGTCTGGGGCGAAGGGGAGATATTCGAGCGTGGCGTTGGGGTCGATACGAACGGTCGTTTCACGTGGAACGAGCGGCCGGCAGGCGGCGCCCTACTGGACGCTGCGCTGGCGATAGCTGAAGAGTGTGCTCTGGGCGGCGCGTACCTGTCGGAGATCTCGCTTGCTGCGCGGGCCTGGTCGGCGGAATGGGGGCGGCGCCTGGAACGGGGCGTGCTGCTGTTGATCGACTATGGCTTTCCGCGGCACGAGTTCTACCACCCCCAGCGTCGACAAGGCACGCTGATGTGTCACTACCGCCACCATGCCCACCCCGACCCCTTCTTCCTCCCCGGCTTGCAGGACCTCACCGTGCATGTCGATTTCACCGCGATCATTGCCGCTGCCCACGGTGCTGGACTTGACTTGCTGGGTTATACGAATCAGGGGCAGTTTCTGTTGAACTGCGGTCTGCTCGACCGGCTGGCTGAGATTCCGCCGGCGACCCCCGACTATTACCGGGCGTCCGCAGCGGCGGCCCGATTGACCATGCCGCATGAAATGGGCGAGTTGTTCAAGGTGATCGCCATCGGCCGTGGTGTTGATCAGACGCTGTGCGGATTTACTCGCGGCGACCAGAGTCGCCGCTTGTAAAAGGCGCTACACTGATAGCAACGCACGCAGCAACGGAGTTTCCATCATGGACATCGCATCAGTCGCCGGCATGAGCACAGCCATGACCCAGCAGCAGACCAACGCGCAGGCCTCGATCCTGGTGCTGAAGAAGGCCATGGAAATCGAATCGAGCAACGCCTTGCAGTTGCTGCAGGCGCTGCCCCAGGCGGCGAGCAACCCGTCTAACCTGGGCAACAACATCGATATCAGGGCGTAAGGCGCTTCAGCCAGTCGTCGATGATCGCTGCCGCGCGCGGCCAGTCGTTTTCGTGGGTGATGGCGTGGCCCATGTCGCGCAGGATGTGGCAGGGTTCGCCATAGGTGTGTGCCGTCGACTGGACCAGGAAAGCGGGGACCAGGGTGTCCTGCTCGGCGCCGACGATGAGCATCGGCGGCCGGTGCATGCAGTAGAGATTGGGCAGGTTGAACATCGACATGTCCCAGATGGCGCGCTGCGATTCGTTCTGCATCTTGCCCAGCCATTCGGCCAGCATGGCCGGGTCGACCTCGCCGGCAAACAGCGCCTGGCGCAGGGTGTCGGTATCGGTGTAATTGCCAGCGAGAATCCGGTTGATTTCAAGGAACAGCTCGGGTTTCTGCAGCATGAGGTGGAACTGCGCCGCGATCAGTCCCTGTGGCGGCACCGAACACAGCAGGGCTACCGCCGGTGCCGGATGGCGTTCCAGGTACTTCTGAACGACAAAACCACCCATCGAATGACCAAGTAGTATCGGATCAATGTCCAGCGCCTCGATGACCGTGCGGACATCGTCAACATAATCAGCAATCGACAACCAGTTGATCCGCTCGTGTTCTTTGCTGCCACCGTGCCCGCGGAGGGAGAGGGCATGACAGGGATGACCGGCCGCCGCGAAATGGGGCATGAAGGTCTCGGTCCACATCCAGCCGCCGGCAAATGCTCCGTGAATGAAGAGCAGTGGCTGTTTGCGGGACTTGCGGGTGGGCAGGCAGGAAAATACTTCAAGCCCGCCGATGTCTTGGGTTGCTATCATGGCTCGCTACGGCTGGTGCCGTGGTTAAATGCGGGCTTTCGCGCGCTGGGTGAATACATGTTGAAGTGGATATTGACGCTGGTCGTGGCGATCTTCCTGCTCGGGCTGATCACGCCGCACCTCGCCCGCTTCATCCGTTTCGGGCAGTTGCCGGGCGATGTCTCGTTCCGCTGGCGGGGTCGAATCTACCATTTCCCCTTTGTCAGCATCATCATCCTGTCACTGCTGCTCTGGTTCATCGCCCGCCTCATTTAGCATGGCGCGGACCGCTTTGATGCGGGCCAGGCGAATCCGTTCCGGGATCTTGCTGCGCTCGCTCGTGGTCGCAGCGATCTGGCCGGCATTGACCCCGTTGACTGCATCCAGGACGCGGTAGAGCAAGTCCGGGCTGTCGTAAGCGCGTTCCTCCCAGCCCGCGCGGCCGGTATAGTCGCAGCGGCAGGTGTCGAGCAACTCGCCGAAACGAACCGGCCGCCGCAAGGCATCACATTTCTCCAGCAGATCGACCAGGGTTGCCGCACGCATCTCGGCGGCGCGGTGGATGGTGCCATGGTGACGAGCCATCAGCAGCGCCAGGTCGCGGCACTCATTGGGAACGCGCAGGCGCTCGCTCATCGCTTCGCACAATGTGACGCTGCGCTGCTCATGACCAATATGCCGGGGCAGAATGTCGGCGGGCGTCAGCGCCTTGCCCAGATCATGGCACAGGGCGGCATAGCGGACAGTGAGCGGGAAAGCAAAGCGGGCGGCCTGGTCAATGACCATCAAGGTGTGGATACCGGCGTCGATCTCGGGATGGTAGTCCGCCCGCTGCGGCACACCGAACAAGGCCTCGACTTCGGGGAGCAGCCGCGCCAGCGCGCCACACTCGCGCAGGACCTGGAACATCCGCGACGGCTTTTCTTCCATCAGTCCCTTGGCCAGCTCCTGCCAGACCCGCTCGGCAACGAGATGATCGACTTCGCCACTGGCGACCATGGTCCGCATCAGTGCCAGAGTGTCCGGGGCAACCGTGAAATCGTGAAAGCGTGCCGCGAAGCGCGCAATGCGCAGGATACGGACGGGATCCTCGGCAAAGGCCGGGCCGACGTGGCGCAGGATTCTGGCCTGAAGATCGCCCTGGCCGTTAAAAGGGTCGATCACCCTGCCCTCGCCATCGCGGGCCATTGCGTTGATGGTCAGGTCGCGGCGGGCGAGATCCTGTTCCAGCGTGACATCGGCGGCGGCGTGAAAAGTGAAACCATGATAGCCGCGCCCGCTCTTGCGCTCGGTGCGAGCGAGCGCATACTCCTCCTGGCTTTCCGGGTGCAGGAACACGGGAAAGTCTTTGCCGACCGGGCGAAAACCAGCCGCCAGCATGGCTTCCGGGGTGGCGCCGACGACCACGTAATCGCGGTCGTCGCAGGGGCGGCCAAGCAGTTCGTCCCGGACGGCGCCGCCGACGATGTAAACCTGCACGCTGGGTGTTACAGGCTCAGCGGCCGGCGCGGAAGCGGAAGCTGTCGAGCTTGCCCTTCGGCGTGCGGTGCGCGATGTAGGTCGGAGCGATCGCTTCGACGGCAGTCGGTCGCCAGTTGGCCGGTAGTTTGCAGCCGGCTTCGGCAACGCTGTCTACCTGCATCGAGCGCAGATTGTCCGGCGACATCAGCGGATTCGGTGCCAGCCACATCAAGCCGGCCTGCAGGTAGGCCCAGCCTTCGGACAAGGCGATGATGCGGGCTTTGCTACGGGTCAGCTCGGCGGTGTACTCAACCAGTTGACGCAGTGTGTAAACCTGCGGACCAACCAGGTCGTAGGCCTGGCCAAAGGTGGCGACGTTGTCCAGCGAATCGACGAAGGCGTCGGCGACATCGGCCACCCATACCGGCTGGAAGCGGGCATGGCCGAAACCGAGCGGGAAGACCGGCGCCGACTTGAGCACCTTGGCGAACATCGACAGGAAGGAATCGCCAAGGCCGAAAATCACTGAAGGGCGGAAAACGGTGACGTCGAGTTCACCTGCTGCCGCCATCACTGCGGCTTCGCCGTCGCCCTTGGAAGCCAGATATTCCGATGGTCCCTTGGGGTCGGCCTTGAGCGCACTCATGTGCACCAGGCGGCGAACGCCTGCTGCCTTGCAGGCCGCGACGATCTTCTTGGGCAATTCAACGTGGGCCTGAGCGAAATCATCGCTGTAGGGGAACTTGACGTCGCGGCTATGCAGGATGCCGACCAGATTGATCACTGCGTCGTGCCCGCGGACCAAGGCAGTCAGCGTTTCCGGACAATGAATATTGGCTTCCGGCATGTCGACGCCGGGTTGCATGATCAAGGCTTTGGTCCGTTCGCGCCGACGTGTCGGTACGGTGACCTCGATGCCACGCTGGGCCAGTCGATTGACGATGTAGGTACCGATAAAACCGCTACCCCCCAGCAGCAAGACCTTTTTGATACGCATCCTGAACCCCGCGTTAAATTCGACAGACCTCGATTTTACGGTAAATGCGGGCGTGCCGTCAGTCCGGGCGCAAGCTTCAGTCAGCGGTTGCCATCGCCTGGGCAAGCAGACCGGCAAACTGCAGCGCCGGCTTCAGTCTGCGCATGCCGCCGTCGGCCAGCCGGTATTCCATCAATTGGGGGTGAACCGCCAGTGCCAGTCTGGAATCCGGGCTGTACAGCAGGCAACGCCCACTGTGCGGACTGCGGTAGCAGAGGCACAGCTTGTGCTCCAGGCCGTCCAGGCGCAGGCCAAGCCAGCTGCCCACTTCAGGCTGCTGACCTTGGGGGGAAGCATTTGCCGGGGCTGGAAAATCGAGCGTGTGCAGGATCAGATCACCCGCCTCGATACGGCCCTGGCTGGCCTGCTGACGATGGCTGGTAGCGATGCCGGCATGGGGCGGCGGCATGACGCCGCCACGCATGGCCCGCGTCTGCAGCTCGAAACAAGCGTCAAGCACCCGGCTTTGAGCGTCGGCTCCCATGCCGAGTCGATCCATGTCGTTCTTGAACGACTTGAGCACGCCCGGTAGCTGTCGAGCCATGGCCTGCCGTTCCTCAGCTGCGACCTTGGGCTGGAAGGACCAGAGCAATGTGGAAAGCGTCAGAGCGAGTTCCTGCCAGGCGGTACCGTTAACGCCACCTTCGTGCCAGGCCTGTTCGAGCAGGCGCTTCCATTCGTGATTGAAGAAAACCTGCAGCACTGGCGGTAAACCGGCAATTTCCTGGGTGCCGAGCAGGCAATCCACATCGGCGGAGAGTTGACCGCCCTGGTCCAGCTTCTGCAATAGCGGCAGATAGAGCGAGGCTTGTTCCCCTATTTCGCGCAGTTGTTCCTGCTGCAATTGGCGAAGGGCTTCGGTCGCGGCGGTGATGCTTTCGGTGTGGGCACCGGCGCCATCCTTGAGCCGGACGACAATCGTCGAAATCTTCCTGCACCAGGGATGTTCGCGTTGCGCGTCGGTGGGCAGACCGAGGAAGTTGCGGCCAATCTGGTCGATCAACTGACGCAGGGGATGGTCTTCCCTGGAAAACAGCGCTTTGTCCTTGAGCGCAAGTCTGACCATGAAAACCTGCAACTCGGCGACCAGCTGCTTTTGTGCGTCGGTTAGCTCGGGATCGGAAAAGATGGTGGCGTAGAAGTGGCCGACAGCATCGATCGCCTGTCCTTCTGCGGTTGCAGGTGGGACGCCCAGCTCTTGAGCGCGCACTGGCTGCAAGGAAGGCCCCCGGATTTCCTGGGGACCGTCGAACAAACCGGGAAGGAGGCTTTCCAGTTTGGGCGAGGTGGCAGTGAGAAAATCAGCACTGTTGCGCTGGCTGCGTTCCAGTTGTTCAAGCCGGAACATCAGGTTGTCCAGCGAGGCCTGATTCAACAGACTTTTGCCGCCCGCCCCAGTTTTGCCGGAGATTCCGGCGAGTTGGGTGAGTGCGGCGGCAGTGGTCGGATTGTTGGCGGGCGGTACTTCCTGTATGAGTGGAGCGACCGGCGGGCGGGCGTTGTCGACGACCACCGGCTGCACGGCCTCAGCACCGGCGCGGCTGAGCAAAGCGTCGATCTGTTCATAGATCGGGGGCAGGCCTTCGTGCAGAACATTCTCGATGCGATCGAGCAGGCTGGTCTTTTCCTCCAGCGAGCTCGCCCCGGCAGCTTCGAACAGCGCCTGGATGCCGGCGACGATGCCCTGTGGGCCCACAGGGTTTTGCGATTTCGGTAGATCATTGCGCCCGAGCAGGGTCATGAAGCGCAGGTGGGTTTTCCACAGTGAAACGCTGGTTGAATCGGCCAGCCGCTTGCACAGGCTTTCGAAACGGATTTCCAATTCGAGATCGTCTTCGCCGACCAGCGTGATGCGCGATGAGGTCAGTCCACTGGCCTCTTCGGCAAAGCTGCAGCTGCGTTGAACGAGCTGCATCTTGTCGAAATGATCACCGGTACCTCTGACGATCGCTCCGATAGCTGCGTCGGACAGTAGACGGCTGTTTCTCAGGAGGGTCGACAGGTGGTCGAGAAATGCGGTTCGACAGTCCTTGAGGACTTCATAGCGATCGAATCGGCCGGCTGGGTTGAACTGGGTCACGGCGATGGTATATCCATTGTGCATGGTGGTGCAGCTGGCGGTCAGGCGACCATTGTGCCATCAAAACCGGGGCTTGGCATTAATGTCAGGGCAGGTCGCGATCCCTCAGTTCGGTCTGTGAAGACGGTGCGATGTTGCCGAGGCGCGTTTTGAGTGAGTCGGGGCGTCCGTTGAACAGGGCTGAATAGTAGATGGCGTTGCTCATCACCTTCTTGACGTAGTCACGGGTTTCCGAAAACGGGATGGTTTCCGCGTAAATTGCCCCTTCCATGGCTTGCTCGCCCCGCCAGCGGCGGGCCCTGCCCGGCCCGGCGTTGTAGGCAGCCGAAGCAAGTACCGGATGGTTGTCGAGGTTTTCCATGACCATGCGCATGTACGAGGTACCGAGCAGTATGTTCACCTCGGTATCGTTGACGCGTCCCGGGTGGAAGTCATCCAGCCCGATCTTTTTGGCAACCCAGCGGGCCGTCGCTGGCATCAACTGCATCAGGCCGGAGGCGCCGACGCTTGAGCGGGCATTGGTAATGAAGCGGCTTTCCTGACGCATCAAGCCGTAGACCCAGGCGTCGTCGACTGCTTGCTGACGGGCCACGGGACGAATCTGCTCGGCGTAGGGCGAGAGGAAGCGCAAGGTGTAATCGTGCTCGCTGCGCGTGCGGTCGGCAGTATTGATGGCGCGATCCCAGATCTGGTGCTGTCGGGCAAGCTCGGCAGCCGCGAGCAGTTCGCGGTCGCTCATCCCGCGCAGGGCCCAGTTCCATTCGCGGACCGCTTCCGTACGCATGTCCAGCCGGAATAATGCCAGGGCGCGCTGCAGGCCGGCGTGGCGGCGGGCAAGTTGCATCTCTTCGGTGCTTGGCGGCGTCGCGCGCGGCGGTGGCAGGACAGCACGCCCCAATTCCTCGTCGGCCAGATTGCCGTAGAAATGAGGTTCGCCAGCTATGCGGGCGAACAGGGCGTCGGCTTCGCTCAGTCGCCCACCGGCACGGAATGCGCGTCCCAGCCAGTAGACCCATTCAGGGCGCGCGGCCAGTGCTGACGGCATGTTCTCGATGGCGCTGCGCACGGTCCCCCAGTTTCCTGCGCGCAACGCGCTACGTACCTTCCACTGGTGATTCTCGTCACTGAGCGGGGCATCGCCGGCAAAGGCGTACCAAGTCAGGGACTCGGGATGGTGTTTGCGCGCCGCCTGCAGGGCGATCTGGCTCCATGCCCATTTCCTTTCCCCAGGCTGCATGGCAGCCTGGCGCCGCTCCAGTTCACGTGCCGCCGCTTCCGGATCGTTGGCCGCAACATAGCGGATGGCAATTGCAGCCAATTCACGTCCGCTCCGGCTCGCGCGCCAGTCGTTGCCCTGTCGGGCCAGGAAGGCCATGGGATTTTTCACCGCGTTGTCGAAATTCTTTGCGTCCGGCGAGCGATCGGCTGCTAACAGGTCGAGCGTGCGTCTGGCCCACTGCGGGCGGTTGCCCTCGATCTGAAGACGGGCACGTGTCCAGACCTCGTCCGGTGTAATACGACCGGTATTGACCAAGCTGCTCAGTAGAGGCTGACAACCTTCAGGGGGCTCAAGCAGGGTCAGCCAGCTATCGGCAGCCTGATCGAGCGCGCTGCGATCACCGCGTGTCCATCTTGCCTGCTGGTAGAGACAGGTCAATTCCGCTTCCGGCGCCAGCAGCCGCGGATACTCAGATTCAACCAGGTTCCACGTGGAACGGCGGGCCAGCCAGCGTAACCAGTCGGCACGCAAGCGCTCGGCGACGTTGCTGCCTTCCTGCGCGGCAAGGAAGGCTGGAATGCCGGCATCGTCGTTTTTGGCCAGCAGGTTACGCAAGCGGTAGTTCTCGGCGTAGATGGCCAGTGTGTGCCTGCCCAGGCGGTTGACCGCGCTTTCCAGTCGGTTGCTGTCGCCGTTGCGGAAAGCCTCCCGGGCTTCCATGAATACTGCGTCATCACCGGTCTGGGCGAAGCCGCTGGTGGCAAACGTGAGGGCGGCAAGTAATGCGTGAAGCTTCATGCTAGATTGACCGGATGGAACAGGGTTTCGAGGATAGCACGGCCTGGCGAAAGGCTTTGCGACGGGAGATGACGAATCGACGCAGCCAGCTTTCGCCGGAGGAACACAAGTCGATGTCGACGGCGATAATCGGCCACCTGCGGTCGACGTTTGTCATGCCGGAAAGTTTCGCTTTTTGCTGGCCAATCAAGCAAGAGCCGGATGTGCGTCCGCTCGTCGCCGACTGGCAGCGGGCCGGCGCCCGAGCTGCGTTGCCGGTCGTCGTGACCAGCGATGCGCCCTTGCGTTTTCGTACCTGGGAGGCGGGCAGCAAGTTGCACGAAGACCGCTACGGCATTCCGACGCCGATCTCCGGTGACTGGTTGCTCCCCGATCTGATCCTGTTGCCCGTCAATGGCTTCGATGCTGCCGGTTACCGGCTTGGCTACGGTGGTGGCTACTTCGACCGTACCCTGGCGACGCTGAACCCACGGCCGCTGACCGTCGGTCTCGGCTTCGAAATCAATCGTGTGGACAGCATCCGACCGGAAGCGCATGACCAGCGCCTGGACTGGATCGTCACCGAGGCCGGCGTGTTCAGGCCCGCCGACTGAGGCCGAACAGGGCAATCGCTACTAACAGGCTGGCGATGCCGGCAAAGAGTGCCTGTTCAAGATCAAATAGACCCGTTTTGAGAGCCAGTTCCAGGGCACGAGCCTGGTGCAGACCAAACAACACGCTGGCGCATCCGAGCACGAACCAGTGGCCGCGGCTGGCCAGCGGTAGCCGGCGTGAGAGGGTGCATTGGAAGGCCAGGCCAGCGGCGGCAGCCTGGGCGAAAACGCCGGCCACCAGGGCCAGCAAGCTGATCTGGTAGGCGCTCATGCTGCCTGGCAAGCGGTTGCCAGCCGCTGCAGTGCTTCGTCCAGAATGCTGGTTGGGCAACCGAAATTGAGCCGCAGCCAGCCCGGTGCGCCGAAATCCTTGCCGTCCGAGAGGCCGATGCCGTGGGCTTCGAAATGCGCCTGAGGCTGTTCCAGACCAAGCGCCCGCACGTCGATCCAGGCCAGGTAGGTGGCTTCGACGTGCTGCATGCGCAGGCCGGCTTGACCGCGCACAGCGGCCTCGACGCGGTCACGGTTGGCCCGCAGTATGGCGAGCAGTTCGCGGTGCCAGTCGGCGCAGTCGCGGTAGGCCGCCTCGCAGGCTACCAGGCCGAGCACGTTCACATGCGGCACGATGCCGTCCATCGCCCGCAGGAAGCGGCGGCGCAGCGCGGCGTCCGGAATGACCGCGAAGGCGCAGCCAAGGCCGGGAATGTTGAAGGTTTTCGACGGAGCCATCAGCGTGATGCTGCGCCGGGCAGCTTCGGGCGACAGGCTGGCGAACGGGATGTGCTGCTTGTCGGTGTCGAGGATCAGGCCGCAGTGGATTTCATCGGAACAGACGATCAGGTCGTTACGTTCGGCGTAGGCGGCCAGCTCGAGCAATTCCGCGTGGGTCCAGCAACGGCCGACCGGGTTATGCGGGTGGCAGAGCAGGAACAGCCGGCTGGTTTCGGTCGTCGCTGCCTCCAGGGCATCCTGGTCCCAGCGCCAGCCATCACCGGTTTCGGCCAGGTCGACACACTGCAGATTGCGTCCGGACAGGCGCGGGGCCGTCAGGAAAGGCGGATAGATCGGTGTCGCCGTCAGGGCGTCGCCGTCGACGGCATGGCAGGCAATGTTCAGGCCGCTGACCAGGCCCGGTAGCCAGACGATCCACTCGGCGTCGATACGCCAGTTGTATTCACCTTCGAGGTGAGCGAGCACTGACTCCGTCAGCGACGGCCAGGGGTGGGCGTAACCGAAAACCGGGTGCGCAATGCGTTGCTGCAAGGCGCTGACGACAGCCGGTGGCACCGCGAAATCCATGTCGGCCACCCACAGCGGCAGGATGTCGCGGCCGGCGTAGCGGGCCCACTTGATCGAGTCGGAGCCGCGTCGATCGATGACGGTGCTGAAATCGTTCAAACGTTCAGGTGCTCGTAAAGTGCGGTGGACAGATAGCGTTCGCCGCAGGAGGGAATGATGACGACGATCAGCTTGCCGGCATTTTCCGGTCGCCGCGCCAGTTCGAGTGCGGCCCAGGTGGCGGCACCGGACGAGATGCCGACCAGCAGGCCCTCCTCGGTTGCCATCTGGCGTGCGGTGGCAAAGGCGTCATTGTTGCTCACCCGGATGACTTCGTCGTAGACGGCGGTGTTGAGCACGCCCGGGACGAAGCCGGCGCCGATGCCCTGGATCGGGTGCGGGCCCTTCTGGCCGCCGGACAGCACCGGCGAAGCCTCGGGTTCGACGGCGACGACACGGACGCCCGGTTTCTTTGCCTTGAGCACTTCGCCGACCCCGGTGACGGTGCCGCCGGTGCCGACGCCGGCAACGAAGATGTCGACCTGGCCGTCGGTGTCACGCCAGATTTCCTCGGCGGTCGTGTGGCGATGGACTTCGGGGTTGGCCGGGTTTTCGAACTGCTGCGGAATGAAATATTTTGCGTCGGATTCAGCCAGCGCCCTGGCCTTGGCGATCGCACCGCCCATGCCTTCCGGCCCCGGGGTCAGGATCAGTTCGGCACCGTAGGCCTTGAGCAGCAACTTGCGCTCGCGGCTCATTGTCTCGGGCATGGTGAAGGCGCACTTGATGCCGCGCGCCGCGCAGACCATCGCCAGGCCGATGCCGGTGTTGCCCGAAGTCGGTTCGAGCACGACGCTGTCCGGACCGATCTTGCCGGCGGCGATGGCGGCGTCGAGCATGGCGACGGCGATGCGGTCCTTGACGCTGTGGCCGGGGTTGAAGAATTCCAGCTTGGCGACGACGCGGGCGCTGCTACCGGCAGCAAGACGGTTGATCTCGACCAGCGGCGTATTGCCGACCAGCGCGCTGATGTTCTTGGCGATGTTCATCCATGTTCTCCGGGAGTTGATTGCCGCAGTCTAGCGAGCTTGTTAATCGCTACAAAGAATGAAATCGCAGTTTCTTATGAACATTTGTGCTTAGCCGAGAAACAGCTTGTAGACCGGGTTCTCGCTCTCATCCCAATGCGCGTAACCAAGGTTTTTCAGGAACTCGCGGAACTGTTTCATTTCCGCCGGCGGCACCTGCATGCCGACCAGCACGCGACCGTAGTCGGCGCCGTGGTTGCGGTAATGGAAGAGGCTGATGTTCCAGCCGCTGCTCATGCGCTCCAGGAAGTTCATCAGGGCGCCCGGACGCTCGGGAAACTCGAAACGGTAGACCAGTTCCTTCATGCCCTTCTGGCAGACCTGCGGCGCGTGGCCGCCGACCATGTGCCGGACGTGATTCTTGGCCATTTCGTCGTCGCTCAGGTCAAGCGCCGCATAGCCGTGCTTGTGCAGGCTGTCGAGTAGTTTCAGCGATTCCTTGCGGTCGCTGACCTGGATACCGACATAAACATGCGCTTCGCTGTCGGAGTTGTAGCGGTAGTTGAACTCGGTGACGTTGCGCTTGCCGATCAGCGACAGGAACTTCTTGTAGGCGCCCGGCTTCTCCGGCAGCGTCACGGCGAACACTGCTTCACGCTGTTCGCCGAATTCGGCACGTTCGGCGACGAAGCGCAGGCGGTCGAAATTCATGTTGGCGCCGGAAGTCACGGCGACCAGGTTCTTGTCCTTGAGCTTGTTCTGGCGGGCATATTCCTTGGCCCCGGCGACGGCGAGCGCGCCCGAGGGTTCGAGGATCGAGCGGGTGTCCTCGAAGACATCCTTGATTGCGGCACAGATGGCGTCGGTGTCGACCAGGATGACCTCGTCGAGGTGTTCCTTGCACAGGCGGAAGGTTTCCTCGCCGACGTACTTGACCGCGGTCCCGTCGGCAAACAGCCCTACCTGCGGCAGGCGCACGCGATGCCCCTTCTCGATCGATTGCTTCATCGCATCGGCGTCGAAGGTCTCCACCCCGATGACCTTGATTTCGGGACGCAGGCGCTTGATGTAGGCAGCGACGCCGGCGGCCAGTCCGCCGCCGCCGATGGCGCAGAAGACAGCGTGGATCGGGCCGTTGTGGCGTGAGTGCTGGCGCAGGATTTCCATTGCCGTGGTGCCCTGGCCGGCGATCACTTCCGGGTCATCGAAGGGGTGGACAAAGGTCAGCTTCTCCGATTTTTCCAGCTCCAAGGCGTGGGCATAGGCTTCGTCGTAGGAATCGCCATGGAGCACGACTTCGCCACCGCGCCGCTTGACCGCCTCGATCTTGATCCCCGGCGTCGACACCGGCATGACGATGACTGCCCGGCAGCCGACCTTGGCCGCCGACAGCGCTACGCCCTGGGCGTGGTTGCCGGCCGAGGCGCAGATCACGCCACGCTTGAGTTTCTCGGCCGACAGGCTGGCGATCTTGTTATAGGCGCCGCGCAGCTTGAACGAAAACACCGGCTGCATGTCCTCGCGCTTGAGCCAGATTCGGTTGTGCACCCGGGTCGACAGGTTGCCGGCCAGGTCCAGCGGTGTTTCCACGGCGACATCGTAAACCTGGGCGTTGAGGACTTTTTCGAGATAATCCGGGTGCATGATCTGATTCTGGCTGGGGAAAAGGGAGATTCTACGGGTGGAGTGGGTAAACGTCACGGCAGAACAAGGGCTTGCCGGCCTTTTCTTGAGCAGTTTTCTTGCCGCAACGCTCTTGCCCGGTGGTTCGGAAGCGGTGTTGTGGGGCTTTCTGCAACTACATCCCGAACAGCAAGCGAGCGCGCTGGCCCTGGCCACGCTTGGCAATACTCTCGGCGGCATGACCTCGTGGGCTTGCGGCCGCTTCCTGCCGCGCTGGCAGCAGATGGATCGGCTGCCGTACATGCACCACCTGCATCGTTGGGGCAGCCCCGCCCTGCTCTTCTCCTGGCTGCCGCTGGTCGGCGATGCGTTGTGCGTCGCCGCCGGCTGGCTGCGCCTGCACTGGCTGCCCTGCTGCCTGTTCATGGCGCTAGGCAAGTTCGCGCGTTACTGGCTGGTCGCACAAACCGCGGCGGGATACTGAACCCCGGGTGCTTTCGGCGGTCTACCGGCCCCGCGTGTTGCGCCGCAATACGCTAAAATCCTTCTTTTGACAGATCACGGCTGCTTCCATGACCGCCCGCCTGCGCGAAATCCCCTACAACTACACCTCGTTTTCCGACCGCGAAATCGTCATCCGCCTGCTCGGTGCCGACAACTGGGCGATCCTCGACGAATTGCGTGGCGAGCGCGTCACCGGCCGTTCGGCGCGGATGCTCTACGAGGTGCTGGGCGACATCTGGGTGGTCCAGCGCAATCCTTACCTAGAAGACGACCTGCTCGACAACCGCGAGCGCCGCGACGCGCTGGTCAGCGCCCTGCGCCATCGCCTGAAGGAAGTCGAGAAGCGCCGTGCCGAGAGCGAGGCCGAAGATCCCGAGCGTTCCGAGAAGGTCCGTCGCCTGGTCGTCGCCGCGCAACAGGCGGTGGACCGCTTCGAGGCGCGCTTCGGCGAAACCCTGGACCTGCGCCGCAAGGTGCTCAGGGTGCTGGGTAAGCACACCCGCCGCGACAACATTGCTTTCGATGGCCTGGCCCGCGTTTCTCACGTCACCGACGCCACCGACTGGCGTGTCGAATACCCCTTCGTCGTCCTCTACCCGGATACCGAGGAAGAAATCGCCCACCTCGTCCGTGGCTGTTTCGAGGCCGGCCTGACCATCATCCCGCGTGGCGGCGGTACCGGCTACACTGGCGGCGCCGTGCCGCTGACGCCGCATTCGGCGGTGATCAACACCGAAAAACTGATCGACATCGGCCCGGTCGAGGAACTGGTGCTGGCCGGCCACGAAACGCCGTACGCCACCATCCGCACCGGCGCTGGCGTCGTTACCGAACGCGTCTCGGAGGCCGCCAGCGCGGCCGGTCGCGTTTTTGCCGTCGATCCGACTTCCGCCTCGGCTTCCTGCATCGGCGGCAACATCGCCATGAACGCCGGCGGCAAGAAGGCCGTGCTCTGGGGCACTGCGCTCGACAACCTGGCCTGGTGGAAGATGGTCGATCCGGACGGCAACTGGCTGGAAGTCGAACGCGTCAATCACAACTACGGCAAGATCCACGAGCAGGAAAACGTCGAATTCCGCGTCAAACGCTTCGATCCTTCCGGCAAGAAGCTGCTCGGCGAGGAAGTCCTGACCATGCCCGGCGCTGCCTGCCGCAAGATCGGCCTGGGCAAGGACGTCACCGACAAGTTCCTCGGTGGCATTCCCGGCGTGCAGAAGGAAGGCACCGACGGCATCATCGTCGCTGCCCGCTGGGTATTGCACAAGATGCCGCCGGTGACGCGCACCGTCTGTCTGGAGTTTTTCGGCCAGGTCCGCGAAGCAGTGCCGGCCATCGTCGAGATCACCGACTACTTCAAGCCGGGCGGCGCCGGCAACGCCGCCGGCGTGCAGTTGGCCGGTCTCGAACACCTCGACGAACGCTACGTGAAGGCCGTCGGCTACGCGACCAAGGCCAAGCGCCACGGCCGCCCGAAGATGGTGCTGATCGGCGACATCGTCGGCCACGATGAGAAGGCTGTGATGGCCGCCGCCTCGGAGGTCGTGCGCATGTGCAACCTGCGCGCCGCCGAAGGCTTCATCGCGGTCGACGCCGAAACGCGCAAGAAATTCTGGCTCGACCGTTCGCGTACCGCCGCCATCTCGCGTCACACCAACGCCTTCAAGGTCAACGAGGATGTGGTCATTCCGCTGCCGCGCATGGGCGAGTACTGCGACGGCATCGAGCGCATCAACATCGAGCTGTCGACGCAGAACAAGCTGGCGCTGTGCGACGCCCTGGCCGACTTCCTCAAGGGCGACCTGCCGCTGCACTCGGGCGACGCCAATCTCGACAAGGACGTGCTGATCGGCGACCGCCGGCAGGCTGCCCTGGACTATGTCGAGGCCGTCCGCCTGCGCTGGGAATGGCTGCTGGACAATCTCGACCTGCCGCTGGCCGAAGCCGAGTCGCGTTTTGCTTCTTACGGCGTGGTTGCCGGCGAACTGAGCAACAAGGCTGCCAACCCCACCCTCTTCCACCGCCTGCAGGACTATTCCGTGCGCACCTCGTGGAAGCAGGAGCTGAAGGCGCGCCTGGCCAAGATCTTCGACGGTGCGATGTACCGGCCGATCCTCGAACGCATCGAGGCGATCCACAAGGAAGTCCTGCGTGGCCGTGTCTTTGTCGCGCTGCACATGCATGCCGGTGACGGCAACGTGCACACCAACATCCCGGTCAATTCCGACAACTACGCGATGCTGCAGACGGCCAACAAGGCGGTCGAGCGCATCATGCACCTGGCCCGTGGCTTGGACGGCGTGATTTCCGGCGAACACGGCATCGGCATCACCAAGCTGGAGTTTCTGACCGAGGATGAGATCGGCCCCTTCCGCGCCTACAAGCAGAAGGTCGATCCGGAAGGGCGTTTCAACAAGGGCAAGCTGATGCATGGCGGCGACCTGACCAACGCCTATACGCCGTCGTTCAGCCTGCTCGGCACCGAATCGCTGATCATGGAGCAATCCGAGATCGGCAAGATTTCCGACATGGTCAAGGACTGCCTGCGTTGCGGCAAGTGCAAGCCGGTTTGCTCGACCCACGTGCCGCGGGCCAACCTTCTGTATTCGCCGCGCAACAAGATCCTCGCCACGTCTTTGCTGGTCGAGGCCTTCCTGTACGAGGAACAGACCCGGCGCGGCATCTCGTTGAAGCATTTCGATGAGTTCAACGATGTTGCTGACCATTGCACGGTTTGCCACCGTTGCGAGAAGCCCTGCCCGGTCGACATCGACTTCGGCGATGTTTCGGTGGCCATGCGCAATTTCCTCAGAAAGCAGGACAAGAAGCGTTTCAGCCCCGGCACCGCGGCGGCGATGACCTACCTGAACCTGAAGGACCCGGCGACGATCAAGCTGATGCGCGGCGTCATGATGGACTTCGGCTTCAAGGCCCAGCGCCTGGCGCACAAGGCGGCCAAGGCGCTTGGCCTGGTTCAGGACACGCGCAAGCATCCGCCGGCCTCGCTCGGCGCGCCAACGGTCAAGACCCAGGTCATCCACTTCCTCAACCGGCCAATGCCGGGCAACCTGCCCAAGCGTACTTCGCGCGCCCTGCTCGACATCGAGGACGACAAGGTCATCCCGGTGATCCGCAACCCGAAGAAAACGACCGATGAATCGGACGCCGTTTTCTACTTCCCGGGTTGCGGTTCCGAGCGCCTGTTCTCGCAGGTCGGTCTGGCCACTCAGGCGATGCTCTACGAAGTCGGCGCGACCACCGTGCTGCCGCCCGGTTACCTGTGCTGCGGCTATCCGCAGACCTCGTCGGGCGATGATGACAAGGGCCAGAAGATCACCACCGACAACCGTGTGCTCTTCCACCGTGTTGCCAACACGCTGAACTATCTCGACATCAAGACGGTGATCGTTTCCTGTGGCACCTGCATGGATCAGTTGCAGAAGTACCAGTTCGAGAAGATCTTCCCCGGCTGCCGCCTGCTCGACATCCACGAATACCTGATGGAAAAGGGTCTGAAGCTGGAAGGTGTCCAGGGCACGCGCTACATGTACCACGATCCCTGCCACACGCCGATGAAGGCCTACAACCCGCTGGCCGTCACCAAAACGCTGATGGGCCAGGATGTGCCGCTGACCGACCGCTGTTGTGGCGATTCCGGCTCCTTCGCCTACTCGCGCCCGGATATCGCCACCCAGGTGAAGTTCCGCAAGCAGCAGGAAATCGAGAAGGGCGCCGAAAAATTGCGTGCCGACGGTTTCCAGGGCGAAGTCAAGATCCTGACCTCCTGCCCGGCCTGCCTGCAGGGTCTGAGTCGTTACGATGACGATGCCGGCACGAAGGCCGACTACATCGTCGTCGAGATGGCCAAGCACCTGCTCGGTGACAACTGGATGGCGGATTACGTCGGCAAGGCCAATTCGGGAGGCATCGAACGCGTCCTGCTCTGATCCGGGAAGTTTCAGGGCGATAAACTCGGCGAAATCGATCCCAGCCACTTGCAGTTCGCATTGGCTGGTGCAATGCTACGAAAAAAACGGGAATTGATCGTGGCTCAGAGCACTTGCGAACTTTGTGCCGCCTCAGGGGGGGCGGTTTTGTGGTCGAACGGGAACTGCCGCGTGGTCAAGGTGGACGATCCCGTTTTGCCCGGATTCTGGCGGGTGATCTGGCATGCGCATGTTGGCGAGATGACCGATCTGCCCCTGCTGGCGCGTAATGACCTGATGGCTGTCGTTTTTGCCCTGGAAGCGGCAATCCGGGAATGCTGGCAACCGGACAAGATCAATCTTGCCAGCTTAGGCAACGTGGTACCTCACCTGCACTGGCACGTGATTCCCCGTTGGCGCGATGATCGTTTTTTTCCGGAACCTATTTGGGGCAAGCCACAGCGTGACGTGATACCGTCGCGGACCGCTCCGGAGGACGGCACGTTGCTTGCGGCATTCCTGAGGCATCTCGAGCAAGGGGCAAGGTCATGAATGACAAGCGGGAAGGCGGAATGCTCTACATCGCAAACCTGGAGAGCGGGATGGCTTATCTCTCCGGATTGATGCTGGCCAACCCGCTCATGGCGGAAAAGCAGCTGGACGGCTTTCTTGACGCTTTGTTAAAGGATCCCCCCGACGCCGGGGTGATGTTCCAGTTACTTGAGGCAGCCAGGGCCCCGCTGTGCTTTGTCGAAGAAGAGCTGGCGCGCACTTACCACAACAAGGCGGTGCCGCTGAGCGACGGTGAGGAAGCTGTATTTGTTCGCGTGGTAGGGGCTTGGAGAAAAATGGCCAGGGCCTATGCTCTGTGCGCCAGCCTAGAAGAACCAGCCACTGACGATGCCGGTTACCAGGCCTTGGTCGCCACCATCCTGCACCGCTGTATCTACTACTACGGGGCGGTCATCATTGAGCACTATCACGCCCGTCGGGAACTGCCGCCTGGCGTCTGGCTCGACGTGCACGGATTTTTCGCGACCGCCGAGGAATGGGGCATTGCCTTCATGCCGGTGAACGACGCGCTGGAAAACTCGGTACAGGCAACGCATTGTGCGGCAGCCTACGTCAGCTTGCTGCTGATTGATGCCGCCAGCCCTTACAGCAACAGCGTGCGCAACCTCAATCTGATCCGTCGCTGGGCGTCGATGTGGGCGCCGCTGGTGGCTATTGGGAGATTGGATAACGATCTTGAGCTGCCCCCCTACGTCATAGAATTGATGAAGGACATGCCAATTCATCCGAGCGCATCGATCGAGGGTTCTGCCGATGATGCCCGTCGCCTTGACACCAGCCGACTCGCCTTGCAGATCGACCATGTGCTTGGTCAGTTGCGCATGCGCATCACCCCTTCCCAGCTTGGCTTGGGCGAGGAAACGGGAAGCCACGTAAAGCGTTTGCTGGAAAGTCTGGTCAAACCGTGGTCACAGTCGAGCTCGCCCCGCCGTTTTCGCCGTTATGCCAGCGAAGGCGTTGCCCGGATTGCTACCGGTTTTGATGCCATTTATTTTCACGTCACCGGCGAAGCCTTTGCCCAGCACGAGTCAGCGATTGCCTACTCCCGCAGTGACTTTGAAGCGCTATTCATTTTCAGGGATCGAGCCGATCCCGGGCATGCGCCACCGCTACGCTCGCATGGCGATTATCCTCTGGAGCAGTGGTCGGTGATCAACCATTCGGCCAACGGTTTTCGTCTGGGGCGCAGCGATTGTGGTCAGCGCATACTTCATGGTCAGTTGATGGCAGTTTGCCCTCATGATGGTGAGTGCTTCCTGCTTGCCTATGCAACCTGGCTGATGCAGGAGGCGAGCGGAGCGCTGATCGTGGGTCTGGCGACCCTTCCGGGGATTCCCAAAGGCGTCAGTTTTCGCCTGCTGGACCAGGGTGGGACGCCGGTGAATGAGCGTTACTCGGCCGCATTTCTGTTGCCCGCCCTGCCCAGTATTGGCGAAGAGACCTCCCTCGTCCTGCCGCCTGGGTACTATCATGCCGGTCGTGAACTGGAGGTGGTGATCGACGAGAAGCGCCAGCGTCTGCGCATGAACCACGTTCTATCCCGGCAATGTGATTTCGAGCGAATCAGCATCGTCGGACTCTGAACTCCCGCAGTAGCGACGCTTCAGGGTAAACTGTCCGCCCTGAATTGGAGGAAACTATGGCCGGTATGGAAAAAGACACCCCGATCCCGGATGTCATCCGTCTGCATACGGCAAGCCGTGTTCTTGAACTGGGCTATGACGATCGGTCGTACCGCCTGGATTTCGAATACCTGCGCGTGTTCACCCCGTCGGCCGAAGCCCGGGGTCATGGACCGGGCCAGGAAACCTTGCAGGTCGGCAAGCGCAATGTCCAGTTGTTATCGGTGGAGCCGGTGGGCACTTATGCCCTCAAGCTGGTTTTTTCCGATGGTCATGACAGCGGCCTGTATACCTGGGACCTGCTCTACAACCTGGCCGTGCATCATGACGAATTATGGGCGGAGTACCTGCGCCTGATCGATGCCAGCGGCGCTTCCCGCGATATTGATACGACGCCGAAGCCTGGCGGCGCTTCCTGTAGTCATCATCACTGACCACCATGAACCAAGAAACCACCCATTTCGGTTACGAATCGGTTGCGGAACAGGAAAAGGCCCGCCGTGTGCGGGGCGTTTTTGACTCCGTAGCCAGCCGTTATGACCTCATGAACGACCTGATGTCCGGCGGCATGCATCGCCTGTGGAAGGCGTTCACCATCCAGCGCAGCGGTGTGCGCGAAGGATCCCGTGTGCTTGATGTCGCCGGGGGAACCGGCGATCTGTCGCTGGCTTTCGCCAAGCGGGTCGGTAAATCCGGCCAGGTCTGGCTGACTGACATCAACAATGCGATGCTGGCTCGCGGGCGTGACCGACTGACCGACAAGGGCTACATGTTGCCGGTAGCACAATGCGACGCGGAGAAGCTGCCGTTTCCGGACGACTGGTTCGATTGCGTGACCGTTGCCTTCGGCCTGCGCAACATGACCCACAAGGATGCTGCGCTGGCTGAGATGCGGCGGGTTTTGCGTCCTGGCGGCCGCTTGCTGGTGCTTGAGTTCTCGCGAATCTGGGAGCCGCTGGCCCCGGTGTACGATTTTTATTCCTTCCAGGTCATTCCCCGCATCGGCCAGATGGTGACCAAGGATGCCGATAGCTACCGCTATCTCTCCGAATCGATACGTGTCCATCCCGATCAGGAGACCCTCAAGACGATGATGGAGGGTGTTGGTTTCGAGAAGGTCGAGTATTTCAACATGGCGCTGGGCGTGGTTGCCCTGCACCGCGGCTTCAAGTTCTGATCCATCACTGTGCGTCAGCTGGAAACCCTGATCGTCAAGCCGCTTAACCACGTTCTCGGTAGCGCGCCTTGGGCCGTCGAGCGACTGCGCCGGCATGCCGGCGCGCATCTGACCCTGCTTGCCGGGCCATTCGAGTTGGCTTTATGCATCGACGGTGAGGGATTGCTGCAGCCTTCCCAGGGGGCAGAGAGTCCCGATGTCAGCATCGAACTGGCTGCTGACTTCCCTGCCCGCTTGTTGTTTGATCGGGAATCGCTGATGTCGTCAGCACGCCTGAGCGGTTCTGCCGATGTCGCCGAAACCCTGGCGTTCGTCTTCCGCAACCTGCGCTGGGATGCCGAGGCTGACCTGGCCGGGGTAGTCGGCGATATTCCGGCGCGCCGCGTGAGTCTGGCCGGAGCGCGGCTGGTCAGCGGAGTCCGTGCAGGCGCCAGCCGCTTGGCCGCTAACTTCGCCGAGTACGCAAGCGATGAAAGTGAGTTGCTGGCTTCACGTCCAAACATCGAGCGTTTCCTGGGCGAAGTCGATCGCTTGCGCGACGAGACTGCCCGGATCGAAAAACGGATTGCCCGGTTGGGCGGATAAAGGCGATTCTTCCAGCAAAAGAAAAAGGCAGCCGAGGCTGCCTTTTTTGACTGAGAAAAAGAAACTCAGTGGGTGTGCTTGCGCAGACGCTGGATGGCTTGCAGCTGGGCAATCGCTTCGGCCAGTTCGGCTTCGGCGGCGGCGTAATCCATTTCCGCGCGCCGATTGGCCAGGGCTTCCTCGGCGTGCTTCTTGGCTTCCAGTGCCTTGGCCTCATCGAGGTCATGGGCACGAATCGCGGTGTCCGCCAACACGGTGATCATGTTGGGCTGGACTTCCAGCATGCCACCGGAGACATACACCAGTTCGAACTCGTCCTGATCCGGCACCTTGAGACGAATGGTGCCGGGCTTGATACGGGTCAGCAACGGGGTATGCTGCGGCAGGATGCCAAGTTCCCCGGCTTCGCCGGGAAACACTGCGATTTCCACCAGGCCGGAGAAAATCGATTCTTCGGCACTGACGACATCACAATGAACGGTCATAACCATTACTGGCTCCTATGCTGAAGCTGCATTACTGCAGCGTCTTCGCCTTTTCGACAGCTTCTTCGATGCCGCCGACCATGTAGAAGGCCTGTTCCGGCAGGTGGTCGTACTCACCGCTGACGATGCCCTTGAAGCCCTTGATGGTTTCCTTGAGCGGAACGAACTTGCCCGGGGAACCGGTAAACACTTCGGCAACGTGGAAGGGCTGGGACAGGAAGCGCTGGATCTTACGGGCGCGGCTGACGGCCAGTTTGTCTTCCGGCGACAGTTCGTCCATACCCAGAATCGCGATGATGTCGCGCAGTTCCTTGTAGCGCTGCAGGTTCATCTGCACGGCACGGGCAACCGAGTAGTGCTCTTCGCCGACGACTTGCGGGTCGAGCTGGCGGGAGGTGGAGTCGAGCGGATCGACGGCCGGGTAGATACCCAGCGAGGCGATGTCACGCGACAACACGACCGTGGAGTCCAAGTGCAGGAAGGTGGTGGCCGGGGACGGGTCGGTCAAGTCATCGGCAGGCACGTAAACGGCCTGGATGGAGGTGATCGAGCCAACCTTGGTCGAGGTGATACGCTCTTGCAGACGACCCATTTCTTCCGCCAGCGTCGGCTGGTAGCCCACGGCGGAAGGCATACGGCCGAGCAGTGCGGACACTTCGGTACCGGCCAGGGTGTAGCGGTAGATGTTGTCGACGAAGAACAGGATGTCACGACCGTCGTCACGGAAACGTTCGGCCATGGTCAGACCGGTCAGCGCGACGCGCAGACGGTTGCCCGGGGGTTCGTTCATCTGACCGAACACCATCGCGACCTTGTCGAGAACGTTGGAGTCCTTCATTTCATGATAGAAGTCGTTACCTTCGCGGGTACGCTCACCAACACCGGCAAACACGGACAGACCCGAGTGTTGCTTGGCGATGTTGTTGATCAGCTCCATCATGTTGACGGTCTTGCCGACGCCGGCGCCACCAAACAGGCCGACCTTGCCGCCCTTGGCGAACGGGCAGATCAGGTCGATAACCTTGATGCCGGTTTCGAGCAGATCGACGGAGGACGACAGTTCGTCGAACTTCGGCGCGGCAGCGTGAATTTCACGCAGTTCGTCGCTTTCGATCGGACCGGCTTCGTCGATCGGACGGCCGAGCACGTCCATGATGCGACCCAGCGTGCCCATGCCGACCGGCACGGAGATGCCGGCACCGGTGTTGTTAACCTTCATGCCGCGGCGCAAGCCGTCGGATGAACCCATGGCGATGGTACGGACGACGCCGTCACCCAGTTGCTGCTGCACTTCGAAGGTCAGACCGGCTTCAACCATGCCGTTTTCTTCGGAGGCGTCGAGCTTGAGTGCGTCGTAGACCTTCGGCATCGCGTCGCGCGGGAAGTGGATGTCCACAACTGCGCCGATACACTGAACGATGGAACCTTGACTCATATTCAAATCCCCAATAATTAAAAGCTGCGCGCTGGCGTCAGACTGCGGCGGCGCCGCTGACGATTTCCGAGAGTTCCTTGGTAATCGCGGCCTGACGAGCCTTGTTATAGACCAGCTTCAATTCACCGATGACGTTCTTGGCGTTATCGGAAGCAGACTTCATGGCGACCATCCGGGCAGACTGCTCGGAGGCCATGTTTTCAGCCACGGCCTGGTAAATCAAAGCTTCGACATAGCGGATCAACAGATCGTCGATAACTGGCTGGGCTTCCGGCTCGTAGACATAGTCCCAACCCGGCTGATGATCGGTCTTGACGACATCGTCAGCCAGCGGGAGCAGCTTTTCGAAAACCGGTTCCTGCTTCATCGTGTTGATGAAGCGGGTGTAGCCGATGTACAGCGCGTCGATTTCGCCCTTCATGTAGGCGTCGAGCTGGATCTTGAGCGGGCCGATCAGCTTTTCCAGGTGCGGGGTATCGCCCAGCCCGACCACGTGCGAGACAACCTTCGCACCGGCGCGCTGCATGAAACCCAGACCCTTGTTACCAATACAGGTCGCCTGGAAATTGATCTTCTGGCTGTCGAGTTCCTTCATCTTGCCCAGAACCAGGCGCAGGACGTTGGAATTCAGACCGCCGCAGAGGCCCTTGTCGGAGGTGACGAGGACGATGCCGATCGCCTTCTGCTCGCGCTTTTCGAGGAACGGGTGCTTGTACTCGGTCAGCGCGTGCGACAGGTTGCTGGCCACACGCCGGATCTTCTCGCCATAGGGGCGGGCAGCCCGCATCCGGTCCTGCGCCTTGCGCATTTTGGATGCGGCCACCATCTCCATGGCCTTGGTGATCTTGCGCGTGTTTTCTACGCTCTTGATCTTGTTGCGAATTTCCTTGCCGCTAGGCATGGCGTTCTCCTAAGATCAGGCCCAGGTGCTCTTGAAAGCCTGGATGCCGGCAGCCAGTGCCTTTTCGGTATCACCGCTCAGGTCGGCCGACGATTCCATGGTGTTCATGACTTCGGCGTGGTTCGACTTGAGGTAGCTGATCATGGCCTTTTCGCATTCGAGTGCGCGCTTGACTTCGACATCGTCGAAGTAGCCCTTGTCGGCTGCGTACAGCGTGACGGCCATTTCGGAGATGCTCATCGGGGCGTACTGCGGCTGCTTCATCAGTTCCGTGACCAGACGGCCGCGCTCCAGCTGCTTGCGGGTCGCTTCGTCGAGGTCCGAGGCGAACTGGGCGAAGGCAGCGAGTTCGCGGTACTGGGCCAGGGCCAGACGGACACCGCCGCCGAGCTTCTTGATCAGCTTGGTCTGGGCAGCGCCACCGACGCGGGACACCGAGATACCGGCGTTGATCGCGGGACGGATACCGGCGTTGAAGAGGTCGGTTTCCAGGAAGATCTGACCGTCGGTAATCGAAATCACGTTGGTCGGAACGAAAGCGGAAACGTCACCGGCTTGCGTTTCGATGACCGGCAGCGCGGTCAGCGAACCGCTCTTGCCCGTCACGGCGCCGTTGGTGAAACGCTCGACCCAGGCTTCGGAAACGCGGGCAGCACGTTCCAGCAGGCGGGAGTGGAGATAGAAGACGTCGCCCGGGTAGGCTTCACGGCCCGGCGGACGGCGCAGCAGCAGGGAAACCTGACGGTAGCCCCAGGCTTGCTTGGTCAAATCGTCGTAAATGATCAGGGCATCTTGACCACGGTCACGGAAGTATTCGCCCATCGAGCAGCCGGCGTAGGGAGCCAGGTACTGCAGCGCGGCCGATTCCGAAGCGGAGGCGGCGACGACGATGGTGTATTCCATGGCGCCGTGTTCTTCGAGCTTGCGCACGACGTTGGCGATGGTGGAAGCCTTCTGGCCGACGGCGACATAAACGCAGAAGAGGTTCTTGCCCTTCTGGTTGATGATGGCGTCGACAGCGACGGCGGTCTTGCCGGTCTGGCGGTCGCCGATGATCAGTTCGCGCTGGCCGCGGCCAACCGGAACCATCGAGTCGACGCACTTCAGACCAGTCTGCACCGGCTGCGAAACGGACTTACGCCAGATGACGCCCGGGGCGACCTTTTCCAGCTTGTCGGTTTCCTTGGCGTTGATCGGGCCCTTGCCGTCGATCGGCTGACCGAGGGTGTTGACCACGCGGCCGAGCAGTTCCGGACCAACCGGCACTTCCAGGATGCGGCCGGTCGTCTTGACCGTGTCGCCTTCGGAGATGTGCTCGTATTCGCCCAGAATAACGGCGCCGACGGAGTCGCGCTCGAGGTTGAGTGCCATGCCGATGGTGTTGCCGGGGAATTCCAGCATTTCACCTTGCATGACGTCCTGCAAGCCATGCACGCGGCAGATACCGTCAGTGACGGAAACCACGGTGCCCTGCGTACGCACTTCCGATGCGCCTTGCAGGTTCTGGATCTTGCTCTTGATCAGTTCAGAAATTTCGGAAGGATTCAACTGCATGAAAATCTCCTAGTTGTTCAGTGCCACGGCCATCGCGTCGAGTTTGCCGCGGACTGAAGCATCCAGCATCTGGTCACCGACGGTGACCCGCACACCACCGATCAGGCTCGCGTCGACTTCGACGCGGGCGGTCAGGCGGGTACCGAAACGGGGTTCCAGTTGCTGCATCAGAGCAGCGACCTGGGCGTCGTCAATCGGGAATGCGGAGTACACCACCGCCTCCTGGACCCCTTCTTCCTGGCTGCGGGCCAGATCGAAAAGCCGGGAAATCTCCGGCAGGAGTGCGAGACGCCGGTTTTCTGCGAGGGTACGAACGAAATTGGCGAGAATCGGGTCGTTGTCGTCGGACAACGAAATGAACAATTCTGCAATCTGTTCAGCGGAGAGCCGGGGATTGCCCATGACCTGAGCCATGTCCCCGTCCTGGGCAATCAGCGCCAGCCTTTGCAGGCGCTGCGACCAGGTGCCCTGGGCCCCGCTTTCCTTGGCCAGCTTGAAAGCGGCGTCGGCGTAGGGGCGAGCGATGGTGACGGATTCAGCCATAAGCTTTACAGATCCTGTTTGATCGTGGCCAGAATGTCGGAATGTGCCTGGGCGTTGATCTCGCGGCGCAGAATCTGCTCGGCGCCGGTGACCACCAGGGCAGCGACCTGTTCGCGCAGCTGTTCCTTGGCACGGACGGCCTCCTGTTCGATTTCGGCCTTGGCACCGGCGACGATGCGGTCGGCTTCGGCCTTGGCGTTTGCCTTGGCTTCCTCGATCAGTTGGGCGCCGCGCTTTTCAGCGTTGGCGATCAGTTCGGCAGCCTTTTCCTTGCCTTCACGGAGGGCATCCGTGGAGCGCTTGGTGGCCAGTTCGAGATCCTGCTTGCCGCGTTCAGCAGCAGCCAGACCATCCGCGATCTTCTTCGCACGCTCGTCGAGCGCCTTCACAATGGGGGGCCACACGAATTGCATCGTGAACCACGCCAGAATGAAGAACACAACGAGCTGTGCAAACAACGTTGCGTTCAGATTCACGGTGTTAGTCCTCTTCTAAAGGGTTGATCGGAAGAGGAGTAATTAACCTGCGACCAGTTGGAACGGGTTGGCAAAGGCGAACATCATGGCGATACCGACGCCGATCAGGAAGGCGGCATCGATCAGACCGGCCAGCAGGAACATCTTGGTCTGCAGGGCGTTCATCAGCTCCGGCTGGCGGGCCGATGCTTCAATGTACTTGCCGCCCATGAGGCCGATACCGATACAGGCACCGATGGCACCCAGACCAATGATCAGGCCGGCAGCCAGAGCAACAAAACCGAGAACGTGTTCCATGACAACTCCTTGCTAAGTTTAAGTAATGAAAAGGTAAAGCGAAAACAGGGTTACTACGTTAAATCTGCTGGGTACTGCGTATTGTGTGCTACTTAGTGCGCTTCGTGGGCCTGACCGACATAGACCAGCGTCAGCATCATGAAGATGAAGGCCTGCAGCGTGATGATCAGGATGTGGAAGATGGCCCAGATCGAACCGGCGATGATGTGACCGACGAAACCGAACACCGTGGCGGTGCCGCCAAGCAGCGCGATCAGCATGAATACCAGCTCGCCAGCGTACATGTTGCCGAACAGTCGCATGCCGTGGGAAACGGTCTTGGCGACGAATTCGATCATCTGCATGACGAAGTTCACCGGGTAGAGCAGCGGGTGGCTGCCGAACGGGGCGGTGAAGAGCTCGTGAATCCAGCCTCCCAGGCCCTTGATCTTGATGTTGTAGTAGAGGCAGACAAGCAGCACGCCGAGCGACATGCCGAGGGCGGCATTCAGGTCGGCGGTGGCGACCACGCGCTGGTAGTGGATGCCGAACATTTCGCCGATCTTCGGCAGCAGATCGACCGGCAGCAGGTCCATCGCGTTCATGAAGAAGATCCAGACGAAGACCGTCAGTGCCAGCGGCGAGACGAACTTGCGGGATTCTGCGCTGTGGATGATGCCCTTGGCCTGCTCGGAAACCATGTCGACCAGAATTTCGACGGCAGCCTGGAAACGGCCCGGGACGCCGGAGGTCGCCTTGCGGGCGGCCAGCCAGAGGACGAAGACGGTGGCCAGGCCAAGCACGATGGAATAGAACATCGTGTCGATATTGATCACGGACCAGTCAATCACGGACTTCTGTGCGTGACCGGTGGAGTTCAGGTGGGTCAAGTGGTGGACGATGTACTCGCCAGATGTCGGTGCTGCGCTACCTGCGGCCATGTTCATTTCTTCCAAAAGGCTAAAAAACCAGCATGCAAGACAATCGCCAGGCCAATCAGCAAGCTCGGCCAGTGCATCGCGGGATACCCCTTGATGGCGATTGCCAGAATTCCGATGGTGGCCGCAATCTTGAGGAACTCACCGATGAAGAAATTCGCCGCATAGGATGCGCCCGGGCGATTTTTCAACATCGTCAACCGGACGGCAAAGAAAAGGTTGGGCAATATCGCGGCCAATGCCGCAAACCCAACCGAAACGAGCCCCCGCGTTCCCACGATTGCACCGGCCACGATTGCAGTTATCAGTGCGGCACCAAGTTGTAGGTAGATCGCTTTCAACATGGTGCCATGCATTCGTTGACCGGCTGTGCCACACAGACCTAAATGATACAAGACTTCAAAATTTACCGTCAATGAAAATTAAGGGTTTACCGCAATGCAACATCGTCGCAAACCCGCTTAGCGAAGCCGTCCGAGGATGCCTTCGAGTTGGTCGAGATCACCGAACTCGATGGTGATTTTGCCGGCACCCTTGCGGTTGCTGCGAATGGCGACGTTGGCACCCACCGCGTCGGAAATTTCTTCCTGCAAACGGAGCAGGTCACGATCGATCTGAGGTGCGGCAGTCTGCTTCGGCGGATTGACGATCTGCTGGACCAGACGCTCGGCTTCGCGCACCGACAGACCCTTCTGGACGATGCGCTGAGCGACCGCGACCTGTTGGGCGCCAGGCAGTGGCAGCAGGGCGCGGGCGTGGCCCATGTCGAGTTTGCCGCTCATCAGCAGTTCCTGGACCGGCGGCGCCAGTTGAAGCAGGCGCAGCAGGTTGGAGGCGGCCGGGCGCGAACGGCCGACAGCGTCGGCAGCCTGCTGGTGGGTCAGGCCGAACTCGTCGATCAGGCGCTGCAAGCCCTGGGCTTCCTCGAGCGGATTGAGGTTTTCGCGCTGGATGTTCTCGATCAGCGCCATCGCCAGCGCCTGTTCGTCGGGAATGCCGCGCACCAGCACCGGCACTTCGCTCAGGCCGGCCTGCTGGGCGGCGCGCCAACGGCGTTCGCCGGCAACGATTTCATAGCGTTCGGCGCCCGGCGTCTTGTCGACGGCGCGCACCAGGATCGGCTGCATCACGCCCTGGGCCTTGATCGAGCTGGCCAGTTCGGCCAGCGATTCCGGGTCCATGTGGGTACGCGGCTGGTATTTGCCGGGCTTCAGACGGTCGACCGGCAGGTTGCGCAGTTCGTCGTCGGCCTTGGCATCGCTGCCGGCGAGGAGCGCGTCGAGACCGCGGCCCAACCCTTTGAATTTGCTCATTTGGCGGTCCTTTCAAGAATTTCCTGGGCGAGCGCGCTGTAGGCCTGCGCACCCTTCGAGTTTTTATCAAAGGCGATGACCGGCTTGCCGTACGATGGTGCTTCGGCCAGACGCACGTTACGCGGCACGATGGTCTTGTAGACCTTGTCGCCGAAGTGGCTTTCAAGTTCGTTGGAGACCTGCTGGGTGAGTGTGCTCTGGCTGTTGTACATGGTGCGCAGCAGGCCCTCGATTTCAAGTCGGGAATTGAGGTGGTGGCGCACCTTGCGCAGCGTCTCGACGAGATCGGACAGCCCTTCAAGCGCGTAGTACTCGCACTGCATCGGGATCAGTACCGAATCGGCGGCGACCAGCGCATTGACGGTCAGCATGTTGAGTGCGGGCGGGCAGTCGATGAGGACGAAATCGTACTCGTCGTGGTTCTGCGCGAGCGCTTCCTTGAGTCGGTATTCGCGGCGGTCGAGTTCGATCAACTCGACTTCGGCGCCGGCCAGTTCGCGGTTGGCCGGCAGCACGTCGAACCCGAACTCGGTCTTGATGCAGACCTCGACCAGGGATGCGGCGCCGATCAGCAGCTGATAGACGGTCGGCAGCGCTTCCTTCTTGGTGATGCCGGCGCCGGTGGTCGCGTTGCCCTGTGGGTCCATGTCGATCAGCAGCACGCGCCGGCCTTCGGCGCCGAGCGATGCGGCAAGATTGACGGCGGTGGTCGTCTTGCCGACGCCGCCCTTCTGGTTGGTGATGGCGAGTACTTTCATTGGCCCGCTTTCAGGATGATCAGGTGTCTTTCGGCGTCCAGCCCGGGCACGGACAGGGGAACGATGCGGTCGACGACAACGTCGGCCGGCAAGGCGGCGATTTCCGCGTCGGGGCGCACGCCCTTCATCGCCAGCCAGCGCCCGCCGGGGGCGAGCAGGTGGCGGGTGAGCTCGACGAAAAGCTTGAGTTCGGCAAAGGCGCGCGAACTGATCTGCGCGTACTGGCTGGTGAGTTCTTCGACCCGGGCGTGATCGACGGCGACGTTCTTGAGGTCGAGCTGGATCGCCGCCTGCTGCAGGAAGGTCGCCTTTTTCTGTACGGTATCGACCATGCGCACCGATAGATGCGGGCGGGCGATCGCCAGCGGGATACCGGGCAGGCCGCCGCCGGAACCGACGTCGAGTAGCGCGCCGTCATCGACGTAGGGCAGGATGGCCAGCGAGTCGAGCAGGTGGTGTGAGATGGCTTGTTCCGGATCGCGCAGTGCCGTCAGGTTGTAAGTCTTGTTCCACTTCAGGAGCAGGTCGCGGAAGGCGAGCAGTTGCTCCTGCACCTCCTCGGGCAGGTCGAGACCCAGTTCGCCCAGGCCGCTGGCAAGGGTGATCGTGCTCATGCCGCCTGCGACAGGTTGTGGCGTTTCAGATGGATCAGCAGCAGCGAGATTGCTGCCGGCGTGATGCCCTGGATGCGCGAAGCCTGGCCGATGGTTTGCGGCTGATGCTGCCTGAGTTTTTGCTTCACTTCGTTGGACAGACCAGCCACTGTTGAATAATCGAGATCGGCTGGCAGCAGGGTGTTCTCGTAGCTGGCCGATTTGGCGACTTCCTCGGCCTGGCGGTCGATGTAGCCCTGGTACTTGGCGGAAATCTCAAGTTGTTCGACGACCTGCGGGTCGCTCTGGCCTTCGCCTGCCCCGGGCAGGGTCAACAGGCTGGCGTAGGAGACTTCCGGGCGTCGCAGCAGGTCGAACAGCTTGTATTCATGCTCGATGGCCTTGCCGAGTACACGGATGCAGTCTTCGGCAGGAACGATTTTCGGATTGATCCAGGTCGCCTTCAGACGCTCCTGTTCGGCGGCGATCGCATCGCGTTTGCGACAGAAGGCATCCCAACGGGCGTCGTCAACCAGGCCGAGCGCCCTGCCCTGTTCAGTCAGGCGAAGGTCGGCGTTGTCTTCGCGCAGGGAGAGGCGGTATTCGGCGCGGCTGGTGAACATCCGGTAGGGGTCCGAGACCCCGCGCGTGATCAGGTCGTCGACCAGAACACCGAGATAGGCCTCGTTACGCTTCGGGCACCAGCCGTCGCGGCCCTTGACGTAATTCACTGCATTGATGCCGGCCAGCAGGCCCTGCGCCGCTGCTTCCTCGTAGCCGGTGGTGCCGTTGATCTGGCCGGCGAAGAAGAGGCCGTTGATGGCCTTGGTCTCGAGCGTGTCCTTGAGGCCGCGCGGGTCGTAGAAGTCGTATTCGATGGCGTAGCCGGGACGCAGGATGTGCACGTTCTCCATGCCGCGGATCGAGCGCACCAGCGCCAGCTGGATGTCGAAGGGCAGGCTGGTGGACACGCCGTTCGGGTAGATCTCGTGCGTGCTCAGGCCTTCCGGCTCAAGGAAAACGTTGTGCTGGGTCTTGTCGGCGAAACGGTGGATCTTGTCCTCGATCGACGGACAGTAACGGGGGCCGACGCCTTCGATGACGCCAGTGTACATCGGCGAACGGTCCAGCCCGCTGCGGATGATCTCGTGCGTGCGCTCGTTGGTCTCGGTGATCCAGCACGGCAATTGGCGCGGGTGCTGCGCCGCGTTGCCGAGGAAGGAAAACACCGGCAGCGGATCGTCCGAGTGCTGCTCCTCCATCACCGAGAAGTCGATGGTCTTGCCGTCCAGGCGCGGCGGCGTGCCGGTCTTCAGCCGGCCTTGCGGCAGCTTCAGTTCCTTCAGACGCGCGGCCAGCGACACCGACGGCGGATCGCCCATGCGCCCGCCGGTGTAGTTCTCCAGCCCGACGTGAATCTTGCCGTTGAGGAAGGTGCCGGCGGTAAGCACGACGGCCTCGGCCAGGAAACGGATGCCCAGTTGCGTCACCGCACCGCAGACCTTGTCACCCTCGACGATCAGGTCGTCGCAGGCCTGGGCGAAAATGGTCAGGTTGTGCTGGTTTTCCAGGCGGCCACGGATTGCCTGCTTGTACAGCACACGGTCGGCCTGGGCGCGGGTGGCGCGCACCGCCGGGCCCTTGGAGGCATTGAGGATGCGGAACTGGATGCCAGCTTCGTCGGTCGCTGCCGCCATTGCCCCGCCCAGTGCGTCGACCTCACGCACCAGATGGCCCTTGCCGATGCCTCCGATCGACGGATTGCAGCTCATCGCCCCGAGCGTATCGAGGTTGTGCGTCAGCAGCAGCGTGCTCGCCCCCGCCCGTGCTGCAGCCAGCGCGGCTTCGGTGCCGGCATGGCCGCCGCCAACGACGATGACATCGAATCGGGTGGGATAAAGCATGGATTCTCGAATGTTGCGGCGCAGTAAGGACCGGCGATTTTACGTCAGCTTGCTGAAAAATCACAGGCTTAGGCATCCATGGGGCGCGCAGGGCCGGTCCGTTCTTGCCCTGCCGGATGTTCTCAAGTAATTTCCCGCTGATGAACACACCAGCCGGCAAAAGCCACGGCGCATTGGACGATGAGGAAATCCTCCTCGCCCTGCAGCAGTCGCTCTCCAAAAAACGCGTCCTGATCGTAGACCGGCATTCGCCGGCGCGCGATTCGTTGCGCCTGATGCTGGCCAGCCTCGGTGTCACGATGGTTCATGGCGCCGGCAGCTCGGCCGAAGTGATTCGTCAGGTCAGCGCCAACCGCTTTGACATCATCCTCTCCGATTTTGTGCTTGACGATGGGCGTGACGGCCAGCAGTTGCTTGAGGAACTGCGCCATGCCCACCTTATTCCGCTGGGCACGGTATACATGATCATCACCAGCGAGCGAACCTACACCAACGTCGTCGCGCTCGCCGAGCTGGCGCCGGACGAGTACCTGATCAAGCCGTTCACCGGCGACCAGTTGCAGGCCAGACTGCTCCGGGCCATTTACAGAAAACACGTCCTGCGCAGGATTTACGAGCGGATCGAACGGGGCGAACTACATGAGGCAATTGCCGCCTGCGACCGGGTGATTGCGCAGCAACCGACCTACCAGTACGACGCGCTGCGTTTCAAGGGGGAACTGCTTCACCAGCTCGGGCTGACCGCTGAAGCCGAAGCGGTCTATCGGCGGGTGCTGGAAGGGCGCGTCGTGCCCTGGGCCAAGATGGGTCTGGCCATCGCCCTGCGCGACCGCAACGCGCTTGGCGAAGCAGAACAGCTGGCCGAGCAGGTGCTGCTTGAAGCACCGGCATACCTTTCCGCTTACGATTTCCTGGCTTCCGTGCACGAAGCCCAGGGGCGGCTACGCGAAGCGCAGGGCGTCCTGCAGCGGGCAGCCGACGTTTCCCCCCACAACACCGTCCGTCAACGTCTGGTTGGCGACGTCGCCGCCCGCAACAAGGATCTGCTGGCGGCGGAGAAGGCCTACAGCAAGGTGATCGCTCGCAGCAAGGGATCGACTTTGCGCACCGTGGACGATTTCGCCAATCTCTCCCGCGTGCTGGTCGAACGCGGCGACGTCGATGCGTCACGCCGGGTGGCGGCGGACATGAAACGCGAGCTGCGCGGCGACAAGCAGGCAGAGCTGGCGGCGCTGGTCAGCGAGAGCCTCTGCCTGAAGGCCGAGGGGGCCACCGACAAGGCCCGGCAACTGGTCGAACAGGCCTTGTCCTTGCAGCAGCAAGTCGAAGCCGAGAACCAGGAGAAGGGGCGAACGGTTTCACAACGCTTGTCCATCGATCTGGCCCATGTCTGTTACGCTACCGGCAAACAGGAGGCGGCAGAAAAACTCATGCGCCAGGTCGCTGCCGAAAACAACGAAGACAACCACCTGATCGATCACATCAACGATGTGTTCGCCAAGACCGGCTATTCGGAGGCCGGTAAGGCATTGCTTGATGAGGTTGGCCAGGAAATCATCAACCTCAACAACAAGGGTGTGCTGGCGGCCCGTGCGGGCAATTTCGAGGAATCGGTCAGATTGCTGATGCAGGCCGCCGATCAGGTGCCCAACCTGCAGTTTCTGGTCAATGCTGCCAAGGCCATTTTCACGCTGATGGACAAGAACGGCTGGAGTCCCTCGCTGGCTGATCGGGCACAGGATTACCTGCAGCGGGCCCAGCGCAAGGACCGTAAAAGCCCCAAGGTGGCATCGGCGCGCCAGATGTATGTCACGGTCGCCAAAAAATACGGCATCGAGCCCGAGTTCTGAGCGCTGGCTTGGACCGGCCGACGTGATAAAGTCGCCCTTTTTCGATCCTGGGTCCCTGCCATGTTTTCTGGAATTGTCGCGGCGGTTGGCCGCATCACCCAACTTACCCCGCGTGAAGTGGGTTACCGGCTGACGGTCGAGGCCGGCAAACTGAACATCGACGACGTCAGCCTGGGCGATTCGATTGCCCACAACGGTGTCTGTCTCACCGTCGTCGGCAAGACTGACACGGCATTCCAGGTCGATGTGTCGCCGGAAACCCTGTCGTGCACCGTCGGGCTCGACGCACCCGGCCCGGTCAACCTGGAAAAGGCCCTGCGCCTCAACGACGTGATCGGCGGCCATCTGGTCTCGGGCCATGTTGACGGTGTCGGCGAGGTGTTGCGCTTCGACCCCGTCGGCGACAACCGCCTCCTGGAAATTCGTGCACCGAAGGAAATCGCCAGGTTCATCGCGCGCAAGGGCTCGATCGTGGTCGACGGCACCAGCCTGACGACCAATGAAGTCAAGGGCACCGACTTCACCATCAACCTGATCCCGCACACCCTGGAAAACACCACGCTCAACCGCCTGCAGCCCGGCAGCAAGGTCAACCTCGAAGTCGATCTCATCGCCCGCTACTGCGAGCGCCTGCTGGCTGCCGAGCGCGAGGCCTGAGCACCAGCCGACGAACGGCGGTTGAAAAACCGCCCCCCTGCCCCCATAATGATTTCCATGGTTGTAATTCCAGCAATCTGGAGGCGTTCTGGACAGGGGTTCGATTCCCCTCACCTCCACCCAAGGGCATTGTCGGCAGTGCGTTTGGATGGGGGTGTACTGGTTTCGACAGGGCGGGCAAAGGTGCGCAGGCAACTCGTCAGGCGATCGACGTTAATGAAGCAAATCCATAATTGCCAACGATGAGCAATTCGCTATTGCCGCCTAAAAACGGATAGCCGGGGCCGCTAGCGCCTTGTTACCAAAGATAGCCGGCGGGGACTTCGGTCCCCGTCGTCAATTCCGGATTCCCTCTTTTCATTGCCCGGCAACGTAGCGGAAGCTGCGCGTGGCATGCACGCCGGCTACCCGCTCCGGGACCAGGACCCCGGCCCGCTCCAGTTGTTTGACGATGCGCGAGATGGTTTCGAAGCGCAGATCGGTGATGTCGGCGATGGCCTGCCGCGGTGGCAGCACGACGCCGCCGTCGGTTCCGGCGAGCAGACGGATCAGGCCGAGTACCCGGTCGACCGCCTGTCCACCGCGCAGGGCAATGATCTCGGCAGCCCGCTGCTGGGCGCGGGCGAGCGACGACAGCAGCGATTCGCCGCTCAGCGCCGGGTCGCCCTCGGGCCACGGGCTGAGCTGGCAGTCGGTGAGGGCGCTGGCAGAGAAGGTGTAGACCCCGAACAGGAGGGTCTCGCAGCCGACGATGTCGCCGGCAATGGCCAGGCTGGCAAAGCCCTGCGGGCCGTCCAGACGCAGAACGCCGCGTTGCAAGCGCCAGGCAAGGCCCTCGTCGCCAGCCTGGTGCAGTTGATCGCCACAACTCAGTTGGCGACGCTTGGCGGTATTGGTCTGGGGCGGTCGGGCCAGCGTGAAGAGAGCCATGTCTTCCTCCTCGGAAAGGCAAAAAGCCCCGGTTCTTGCGGACCGGGGCGGGGATCAGGCGGACGGATCAGAACTTGACATTGATTCCTGCATACAAGGAGCGGCCCATGCCGGGCACCGGCGTGCCCCACAGCGGGACGACGCCGGTCGGTACGGTGGCAGTGGTCATCGTCGTCCCCTGGCCAAGATAGGCGCCGCCCAGCGGCATTTCGTAATAGCGGTCGAACAGGTTTTCGACGCCGAAATCGAGGCGGACCTGCTTCCAGGCGTGACTGAAACGCAGGTTGACCAGGCCGTAGCCGGAAGTTTTCATTTCGTTACGGACGTCGGAGACCTGATTCTTGGCGGCCACGCCGACCACTTCCAGCGCGTTGTCCCAGTTTCCGGACTTCTGCGTCAGCGTCAGCTTGGCGTTGAGCGGCATGATGTTGTACAGGCCGTCGCCGCTGTCGCGGTTCTTGCCGCGCAGATAGCTGAGCATGCCCTTGAGGCCGAGATCGCCGATGCCGGATTTGGCCAGCGGCATCTTGCCGGAAAGATCGAGGCCGTAGAGGCGGGCCGATTGGTTCTCATAGCGCAGGCGCAGGAAGGTATTGGTCGACGGATTCGGCACATAGCTGCCGGTGCAGCCGCCCATCATGCCGGCCGCACAACGCACCGCGTCGATGTAGTCGGTGACGTGGGTGTAATGGGGGGTCGCCTTGAACTCCCACTCGCGGTCGGCGGCATGCCAGTCGAAAGTTGCCGACAGGGTGTGTGCCTTTTCCGGCTTGAGGTCGGGGTTGCCGACGTAAGCGTTGCCATCGCCGACGAAGTTGTTCATCAGCGCGGCCATCTGCCAGGCCGACCAGGGATAGGCTTCGTACAGGCCGGGCGAACGGGTCTTGCGGGCGAAGCCGAACTCGATGTCGAGGCCGGCATGGGCCGCGTAGCGGGCCAGTGCGGTGAGGTCCCAGTTATTGTCGCGGCGCGAACGATCCCGGTTGTTGAAGGCTACTGCGTCGGTGGTCTGGTTGCCCGTCCCGCCTGCGCCGGAAGTCGGCGCGCTGGCCAGGTTGTAGCCATGGACCGCGCCGGCATCCATGCTGACCCGCTCGTAGCGCAGACCGAGCAGGGTCGTCCACTGGCTGGCGGGTTTGCTTTCCCATTCAGCAAATAACGCGGTCCGGTCGCGCTCGCCGTTGTTGATGTTGATGAAGGCGTTCGGCCACATGCCGCTGCCCGAGGCCGGCCACCAGTCGTCGAGGCGATAGCGCTGATATTCGGTACCGACGCGCAGCAGGTCCTTCTGGCTCAGTTTGACATCGGCTTTCAGGCTGGCGCCGGTGGTCTTGCTCTCGGTCTTCATCGGCATGCCCTGGGCGCAGGTGGCGCTCATCGCGCCGCAGCTGACCGGGTCGATCACCCCACTGCCACCCGAAGCGGCACCGTACCAGTAGCGCTTGTCCCGGCCGAAGTCCATGAAGTGATCGACACTCTCGTGGTAGGCCCGGGCTTCCACCTTGCCCCAGTCGTATTCGCCCTGCCAGCGCAGGTTGATGCGCTTCTGCTCGTTGTCGAGCAGGTCCATGCGCTGATTCGGATAGAGCTGTTCCGGCATGTCCTGGTAGCCGAGCTTGAGTTCGAACAGGTGGTTGGCATTCTTCAGCGCCAAATTGAGCGCATGGTTGCCCGTCTGGTAGGCGGTGGAGCCGACTTCGTCGCGGCTCATCCGTTTGCCGGCGCGGCCGGTTGCGGTGTAGTTCTTGAAGTTGCGGCCGGCGCTGTAGTTGTCGGCTTCGCTGTAGGCGCCGGTATAGCTCAGGCTGAGCTGGTCGTTGGCCAGAGTGGCGCTGGCGTTGACGCCCTGCGCCTGGTTGTTGCTGCGGTAGAAGGCACCGACTTCGCCCTTGACCAGGCGCTGGCCGGGGGCGGCGAATTCCGGTGCCCGGGTTTCGGCAACGATGCTGCCGCCGATGCTGTCGCCGCCGACGCTGACCGGGCTGATTCCGGCGTAAACAGTGATGCTGCCGACTTGGCTGGGGTCGAGGTAAGACAGCGCCGGGTTCATGTGGTTGGGGCAGGCGGCAATGAAATCCATGCCGTCGACCTTGATTCGCAGCCGGTCGTCGGCCAGGCCGTGGATGGCCGGCAGGCTGGACACCGCACCGGCGCCGTAGAAGCTGAGGCCGGGCACGTCCTGCAACAGGCCGGCAACATCGCTGCTGCGCGCGCCCTGACGGCGGAAGGTCGGGGCGTCGAGTTGGGCGGTGCTGCCCGCGCTCTTGTCGCGTTCGGCGCTGATGCGGATTTCACCGAGTGCCGTGCTGTCCTGCGCAAGGGCCGGAACGGAAAAGGCGATGCCGATGGCAAGCGCCAGCGGTCGGACACGGTAATGCATGAAATTCCCCCCTCAGAATGTCTTATTCAAAAAGGAAGGGATTCTCGGTAATGTGAGGCGCCCTGGGAATGCGACAAATCGTCGCACCCCTGGCTGGGCAGCTTTCAGGCGTTCAACTTGTCCAGTGCTTCGCGCAGTTTGCTCGGTTCGTCGAGACGCAGCATCTTGCGTACGTTGGGGGCGATTTCCGAGACGTCGGCCTTGAGGATGCGGCTCTTGACCTTGAGGATCTGCGAGGGGTGCATCGAGAAGATGCGCAGGCCCATGCCCAGCAACAGCCGGGTCAGCTTCGGGTCGCCGGCCGTCTCGCCGCAGACCGATACCGGGACGCCGGCTTTTTCGGCACTGGCGATGGTATGGGCGAGCAGCATCAGCACCGCCGGGTGCAGGGGGTCGTAGAGGCTGGCGACCTGTTCGTCTGAACGGTCGATGGCCAGGGTGTACTGGATCAGGTCGTTGGTGCCGATCGACAGGAAGTCGAGGCGCCGCAGGAAGATGCCGACCGCCAGCGCGGCAGCCGGAATCTCGATCATGCCGCCAATCGGGATGTTTTCGTCGAAGGCGATCTTCTCGCCGCGCAGGCTGGATTTGGCCTGTTCGATCGCCGCCAGGGTCTGGTCGATCTCGTGTGCGTGCGCCAGCATCGGGATCAGCAGCTTGATCGGTCCGTAGCGCGAGGCGCGCAGGATGGCGCGCAGCTGCGTCTGGAACATTTTCGGTTCGGACAGCGACAGGCGGATCGCCCGCCGGCCGAGCGCCGGGTTGGTCTTGACCCGGTCGCCGGCGCTGGCGTCAGGGTGCAGGTCCTTGTCGTTACCCAGATCGAAGGTGCGGATGGTCACCGGGCGCCCGCCCATGCCCTTGACCACCTTCTTGTAGGCCTCGAACTGTTCCTGTTCGTCGGGCATGTCGCCGCGGTTGAGGAACAGGAACTCGGTGCGGAACAGGCCGATGCCTTCGGCGCCGCCTTCGAGCGCGTCGGGCACGTCGCCGGGCAGCTCGATATTGGCGTGCAGTGCAACGTCGAGGCCGTCGAGCGTGACCGTGGGCGACGACTTCAGACGCTTGAGCTTGGTTTTTTCCAGCTCCAGCTGTTCCATGCGCAGGCGGTATTCGTCGAGCACGCGCGGGTCGGGATTGACGATGACCACGCCACGCATGCCATCGACAATCAGTTGTTCGCCGTCGCGGATCAGTGCGCGCGCATTTTCCAGGCCAAGCACGGCGGGAATCGCCATGCTGCGGGCGAGAATCGCGGTATGCGAGGTGGCGCCGCCAACATCAGTGATGAAGGAGGCGAAGCGATGATCCTTGAAAGCGATGGTGTCGGCGGGCGACAGATCGTGGGCGACGACGATCAGCGCCTCCTCTTTGGTGTGCTTGGCCGCCTTCAGCGCGGCCCGGCCGGGATGTCCGAGCAGTTCCTTGATCACCCGTTCGACCACCTGGATGACGTCGAACTTGCGCTCGCGCAGGTAGGGGTCGTCGAACTGCTCGAATTGTCCGACCAGATGTTCCATCTGCTGGACCAGCGCCCACTCGGCGTTACAGCGCCGCTCACGGATGATCTCGCGCGGCTTTTCGACCAGTTCGCTGTCTTCGAGGAACATGGTATGGATGTCGATGAAGGCGGCCAGCTCCGCCGGCGCGTGCTCGGTGTTCTCCTTCATGGTGGCGAGCTCACCCTTGACGATGGCGATGGCCTTGTCGAAACGGGCAATCTCCTTGTCCACCAGGCGCGGCGCCAGCGTCAGGTGCGACACTTCCAGGGTCGCATGCGACATCAGCATCGCCCGGCCGATGGCGATACCGGTGGAGGCACCCAGTCCGTGCAGGGTGAAGCTCATGGTGGCTATTCTCCCTCGCCGAAATAGTCGGCGATCAGGGCGAGCAAGGCTTCCATCGCCTCGGCTTCGTCCTTGCCGTCGGTCTCGATGGTCACGGTCGAACCCTTGCCGGCTGCCAGCATCATCACACCCATGATGCTTTTGGCGTTGATCCGGCGGCTACCCTTGCTCATCCAGACTTCGCACTGGAACTTGCCGGCGAGCTGGGTGAGTTTGGCGGAAGCCCGGGCATGAAGGCCGAGCTTGTTGATGATCTGAGTTTCCCGGGTGAGCATGGGTCAGTGATCCTGCAGGTTGAGCACGCCAGCCCGGCCGCCGTCGCGGGCCTGGGTCAGCAGGGTTTTGAGGTCCTTGTCGCGGTGCGTCAGCGCCGACAGCAACATCGGCAGATTGACCCCGGCCAGGCCGGCGATCCGGCCGCGTTCGCGCAGCTTCATCGCCAGGTTGGCCGGCGTCGCCCCGTACAGGTCGGTCAGCAACAGCACCCCGTTGCCGCAGTCCACCGAGGCGCACATCGCCCTGGCCAGCGGCAACAGGTCGAGCGGATCGTCCTGTGGCGCAACGCCAAGCTGCGCCAGCCCGGGCGGTCGCCGGTTGAGCACGTGGCAGGCGTTGTGGACGAGCGTTTCGCCGTAGCAGCCATGGGTAATCAGGAAGATGCCGATCATGCGCAGGATTCTAACCCGCAGGCACTACTTTCTGCTGACCACCAGAATGCCGCCGACGACCAGCACGGCCCCGCCCAGTTGCGCCAGCGATATTGCTTCGTCGAGCAGCCACCAGCCGAAGCCTATGGTCAGCATCGGCCCGACCATGCCGTACAGCGAAGTCCGTTCAGCGCCCAGGCGACGAATCGCGGCCGACAAGGCGAAGACCGGGATGACGGTCGAAAACACGGCCATGGCCAGACTCCAGCCGTATACCGGCAGCGGCTGCACCAGCCTGCCCAGTGGCTGGGTCAGGCCGAAATGGACCAGGGTGAGGGCCGTGGAAACCAGCATGGCCAGTGCCGAAAAACGCATCGCACCGAGGCGCGCGATCATCGGCCCGCTGCCGGAGAGGTAAATCGCATAAGCGACGCTGGACGCAAACACCAGGGCGCCGCCGACCAGCACGTCGCGCGTGTCGCCCAGGCCCAGATCGTGGACGAAGGCAGCGCCGATGCCGGTGTAGCACAGCACCAGCGCCAGCAGTTCGCGACGGGTGAAAGCCTTGCCCTGGAAGAGCACGCCGATGAGCAGGGTCAGCGTCGGGTAGGTGAACAGGATCAAGCGCTCCAGGCCGGCCGAGATGTACTGCAAGCCCATGAAATCGAGCAGGCTGGCGCCGTAATAGCCAAGGCAGCCGAGCGCCGCCACCCGTGCCCAGTCGCCAGCACGCATCGGAACATGTCCGTGGCGCTGGACCAGGCCGACCCAGACAAAGGCAGGCAAGGCGAAGGCCATGCGCAGCATGAGCAGGGTCACGGCGTCGACGCCATGGGGATAAGCCAGCTTGATGAAGATCGCCTTCAAAGAAAAGCCGAGCGCCGCGACCAGGGCCAGACCGAGCCCGCCGGTGAGTGCATTCATGCGATCCCCTCAGTCGCTCGGCAGACGCCGCAGCGACAGCGCGATACCGCAAACCGTCAGCGCGCAGCCGAGCATGGCGGCGATCACTCCGGGCCAGCCGGCGTGGCTCCAGGCCCAGCCGGTGGCCGAACCGATGACGCTGCCGCCCAGGTAGTAGCTCGACAGGTAGAGCGCCGAAACGAAGCCACGGCGCGTGCCGGCGCGATGGCCGACCCAGGCGCTGGCCACCGTGTGCACGGCGAAGAAGCCGAAGGTGTATAGCGCCAGTCCGGCGATGATCAGCCATAGGGAAGGGGCCAGGGTGATGGCGATGCCCAGGGTCATCAGCGCGGCCATCGCCAGCATGATGCGCTGCCGTCCGTGGCGCGCCACCTGGCGACCGGCCCAGGCCGACGAATAGCTGCCCACCGCATAGAGCAGGAAGACGCTGCCGATCAGCGCCGGAGGCAATTCATACGGCGCCTGGCTGAGCAGGAAAGGCAGGAAGTTGTAGAGGCCGACCAGGGTCCCCATGCCGACGAAAGCCGTGCAGAACAGCCAGGGCAGGCCGGGGTCGGCGTAGATGCGACGAATGTCGGCGAACAGCGGGCCAAGCTGCAGCGAACGCGGCTCGAAATGCCGGGCGGGCAGCAGCAGGCGCCAGCACACCAGCGCGCCGAGCAGGCCGACCAGGCTGACCGCGCTCAAGCCGACATGCCAGGAACCGCACCAGTCGCTGACGGTCGCGGCGACCAGCCGGCCGGCCATGCCGCCGAGCGCATTGGCGCCAATGTACAGGCCCAGATCGGGAGAGCACACGTCTGGACTCCCCTCACTGCCCCACATCCTCTTCCCGCT
>DILW01000038.1 GCA_002425245.1 Betaproteobacteria bacterium UBA5582
CGGGACGGCTGAGCATCGCCGGCGAACTGCGGGTCGGCCCCGACCAGCCCGAGGGCCAGGCGGCCTTGTCGGTCAAGCTCGACCGGGTCGGGGTGTGGCAGCGCGACGACCAATGGGTGAGCCTGTCCGGCACCGGCAAGCTGCGCTGGCAGCAGGCGGCGCTGGGCATCGACGGCCAGCTCGCGGTCGATGCCGCCTACTGGCAACTGGCGCCGGCCGGCGCCCCGCGCCTGTCCGACGATGTCGTGGTCCATCGACCGGGCAGCAAGCCGGCGCAGAACCTGCGTCCGAAGCTGGAACTCGACCTGAGTACCGATCTCGGCCGTTTCTTCCTGTTCGAAGGCGCCGGCTTGAGCACCCGCCTGGCCGGCCAGGTCCGCCTGAGCGCCAGCGGCCGCGACCTGCCCCGGGCGAGCGGGACGATCCGCACCCGCGACGGGCGCTTCGAGGCCTACGGCCAACGCCTGGAAATCAGCCGCGGCATCCTCACTTTCCAGGGCCTGCCCGACAACCCGGCGCTGGACGTGCGCGCAGTGCGCCAGGGGCTGCCGGTCGAACCCGGCGTGCAGTTGTCGGGAACGGCGCAACGGCCGGTGGTGCGACTGGTTTCCGAGCCGGAGATGAGCGACCCCGAAAAACTCTCCTGGCTGATTCTCGGCCACGGCCAGGACAGCATGGGCGCCGGCGACGCCAGCCTGCTGCTGTCGGCCGCCAGCGGCCTGCTCGGCAACGACGCCGGGGGCCTGGTCCAGCAATTGAAGCGCAGTTTCGGCATCGACGAGTTCGGCGTCCGCCAGGGCAGCCTCGACGGCAGCGGTGGCCGTCAGCCGGGCAGCCGCGTCGTCGCCAGCAACATCGACACCACGGCCAGCACCGGCAACCAGATCCTGAGCATCGGCAAACGCCTGTCCTCTTCGGCCACGCTCAGCTACGAGCACTCGCTGGGCACGGCCGAGAGCATCGTCAAGCTGTCGGTCGAACTGACCCGGCAACTGACCCTGATCGGCCGGGCCGGCAGCGACAACGCAGTCGACCTGTTCTACACGCTTACCTGGGGTCTTCCGCCGACATCACGACGTCAGAGTTCTCGGCGTCAGCCGTCGGTAGATACAAAACAAGAAGATTGAGTGCGGGAAAGCGCCGGGCAACGCGCTCCGGCAAGGTGCCTAGCGAAGTGCGCCAGGCATAACCGCCAGGACGCACGCCGACGAAAAGCAGCAACTGATCCGGTGTCGCCAGTTCATTCAGGGCGCGCAGTACGCCGCTCCAGGCATCGACTGTTTGCACGCGGAAATCGCACAGCGGCCGCAGCGCCAGCAGGCGGGCGCGCAACGCTGCTTCGTGCTCGCGTTCACACAACACCAGCAATCCGATTCCCAGTTGCCGCGCCAGCCGCGTCACATTGGCCATGCCGGCAAAAAAACCCTCTTCCAGTTCAGCATGCGGCGGCATGGCGACGACGATCCGTCGGCAGGTATTCAGAGGCGTCACCAGGCGAGCAGCGAGCAGACTGTATTGACGATCCTGGAGCAACTGTTCGACCAGCGAACCGAAGAAGAACTCAGTCCCGACACTACGCTGTCGCCAGCCGACGATGGTCAGCGTCGCCCGCAATTCGCGCCGCGCCCGCAGAAGGCCGGAGGCCGCATTGAGGTCGATCCGGGTCAGCGGATGCGCCGGCACATTGGCCGACGACAGTTGGCCAACGACCTCGGCCAGCAATTTTTCCGAAGCGGCCACGGCTTCGCTCGTCCCTTCGCCGTCATCGACCACCGCAACCGGATAAATCGGCTGCGCTGGTGCCGGATCGCGGATCAGCATGGCCAGATCGAGCAGCGGCCGGGCCGACTTTGCCGACGAACAACCGACCAGGATGCGTTGCATTGATTCGGCCATTTCGGGCGGTTGCAGCGCTTCGAGCTGGGCCATGTTGCGGCCGTGCCGGTCGACCAGGATGGGCGCCACGAAACAACTGACCAGGATCATCACGATGGCGCCGTTGACCACCGCATCGTCGAACAGGCCGATCTCGAAACCGACCATGGTCGCCGCCAGCGTGGCCGCCGCCTGCGGGACGCTCAGACCGAACACCACGCGCGCCTGATCGCGGCTGTAGCGCAGCAGCGGCCGGGTCGATTCGGCGGCCAGCCACTTGCCGACAAAAACGGTGGCAACCATGCTGATGGCCACGACCCAGGCCTTGAAGCCGGCCAGAAAGACCCCGAAATCGAGCAGCATGCCGACCGACAACAGGAAGAAGGGAATGAACAAGGCATCGCCGGTGAACTGGATGCGGTTCATCAGCGTGCTGTTATGGGGGATCAGGCGGTTGAGGGCCAGGCCGGCGAGGAAGGCGCCAACGATGGGTTCCGAACCGGCCAGGTGCGAGACGGCGGCACAGGTGAACACGGTGGCCAGCACGAACACGAATTCCGCCACACCGTCGCGGGCGACATGGCGGAAGAACCAGCGGGCCAGCACCGGCACGCCGAACAGGATCAGGGCGACGTACAGCGAAAGCCCCAGCGCCAGGCGTTGGCCGAACTGTTCGTCGACCTCGCCGCGCGTCATCCCGGCAATCACTGCCAGCACCAGCAGCGCCAGGCTGTCGGTGATGATGGTCCCACCGACCGCAGTAGTCACCGCCTGGTTGCGGGCAATGCCGAGACGCGAGGCAATCGGGTAAGTCAGCAGCGTATGCGAGGCGAACATGCTGGCGAGCAGGATCGCCGCCGGCCATTCGAAACCGAGTAGATAACGGGCGACCGGCACCCCCAGCCCCATCGGAATGGCAAAAGTCAGCAGCCCGAAAACCAGACTGTGCAGCCGATAGCGCTTGAGCACCGCCATGTCGATTTCGAGAGCGGCGGTGAACATGATGTACAGCAGGCCGACCGTACCGAACAGCACGAAGGATTGATCCCGGGCCAGCACCCCCAGTGCATTCGGTCCGAGCAAGGCGCCCGCCGCCAGCAAACCGACCATGCCGGGCAGCCGCCAGCGTCCCATGACGATAGGCGCCAGCAGGATGAGGACGGCGACCAGGGCAAAGACGACGACAGGATCGGTGATCGGAAACAGCGCGGTCATTTTATGGTGCAGTGCAAAAACCAGCCCGGATAGTAACCCCATCCGGGATCAGCGCACCACCTTGCCGGCAGATGCCGGCGCTTAGCCCCGCGTCGCGCCGACGATGTCCGGCCGCAGATGCATCGGCGCATCGGCAAAGATGCGCGCATCCATCAGGCGAGGCGCGGTTGGCATCAGTGGGGCGAATTCCATGCGGTCCAGGATGTCCCGCTGCAGATCGACGCCGGGCGCGATTTCAGTCAGCACCAGCCCGGCCGCGCTCAGCTCGAAGACACAGCGCTCGGTAATGTAGAGCACCGGCGTGCCGCGCTTGACCGCCTGCGGCCCGGAGAAGGTACGGTGTTCGACCTGGTCGACGAACTTGACTGCCGAGCCGTCCTGCAGAATCTTCAGCTTGCCGCCGTCGACCGCCACTTCCAGGCGGCCGGCGGTGAAGGTGCCGACGAAGACGACCTTGCGCGCCGATTGCGAGATGTTGATGAAGCCGCCGGCACCGGCCAGCCGTGGGCCGAACTTGGAGACATTCAGGTTGCCCTCGCGGTCGGCTTGGGCCAGCCCGAGGAAAGCAATGTCGAGACCGCCGCCGTCGTAGAAGTCGAACTGGCTGGGCTGGTCGATGATCGCCTGGGTGTTGGTGGCGGCACCAAAGTTGAGGCCACCGGCCGGCACGCCGCCGATCACGCCCGGCTCGGCGGTGAGCGTCATCAGGTCGACGATGCCCTCCTCGGCGGCGACGTCGGCGACACCCTCGGGCATGCCGATGCCGAGATTGACGATGGCGCCCGGGATCAACTCCATCGCCGCGCGGCGGGCGATGATCTTGCGCTCACTCATCGGCATCGGCTTCAGCGCCGACATCGGCACCCGGATTTCGCCGGCAAAGGCCGGGCTGTACGGCTCGGCGAAGGTCTGCATGTGGTATTCGGGCTTCTCGGCAACCACCACGTAATCGACCAGGATGCCGGGAATCTTGACCTGGCGCGGGTTAAGCGTGCCGCGCTCGGCGATGCGCTCGACCTGGACGATGACGATGCCGCCGGAGTTCTTCGCCGCCATGGCGATGGCCTGGGCTTCCAGCGTCAGCGCCTCCTTTTCCATGGTCACGTTGCCGTCGGGATCGGCGGTGGTGCCGCGGATGATGCCGACGTGAATCGGGAAGGCCTTGTAGAACAGGTATTCGTCGCCGTCGATTTCCATCAGCCGGACCAGTTCGGCGGTCGTCCGCTCGTTCAATTTGCCGCCACCGTAGCGCGGATCGACGAAGGTACCGAGGCCGATGCGCGAAATCGTTCCCGGCTTGCCGGCGGCGATGTCACGGAACAGGTGGGAGATCACGCCTTGCGGCAGGTTGTAGGCAGCGATGCGGTTGGCCACCGCCAGCTCCTGCAGGCGCGGCACCAGCCCCCAGTGGCCGCCGATGACGCGCCCGACCAGGCCGTCATGGCCAAGGTGGTTGAGTCCGCGTTCCTTGCCGTCCCCCTGGCCGGCCGCATAAACCAGGGTCAGGTCACGTGGCGCGCCTTGGCCATGCACATCGCCTTCGCGCGTTTCGAGGAAACGCTGCTCCAGCGCCACGGCAATGTTCTCGGGAAAACCGATGCCGACGAAGCCGCCGGTCGCCACCGTGGCGCCGCTGGCGATGCGGGCAACCGCCTCGCGTGCCGAGACGACCTTGCCGACAGGGTTATGGGAGTGCGCCATGGTGCTCATCGAGTTCTCCGGGAAACGACGAAAACCCCAATGTTCGGGCAGAGCGCGGCCGGGCGCCACGCTCGTTTACCCGCATATGGCGATCAGTTAACCAGCGCTGCCTCGATTTCGGCAAAGGTACGCGGCAGGTCGAAGCCGAGCACCGGCACGCCAAGCGCGCGACCGATCTGGGTGGCCGAGAACAGGCCGCGCACGCGCGGCAAGCCGGTAGACGGGTCGGTGTCCTCGACCAGCACGTGCTGGCGGCCAAGCTGCTTGAGTGCGTCGAGGATGTCGGCAACGCGCGCCCTCAGCACATCTTCCAGATACAGGGTGTCGATGTTGCCGATTGGCGTCATCAGGTCGGCAACGCGCAACTCATCGCGCTTGGAGCCGCGCGCCTGCGCCACCTGCAGCGGCTTTTCGCCGAGGATGTCGCGAGCGGTGATCAGCCCGACGACTTCGTCGTCCTTGCCGAGCACCATCAGCAGACGAACGCCACGCGAGATCATGCGTGCGTTGGCGTCGTCGATGCCGGCATCCGCGGTGATGCTGACCACGCTGACTCGCGAAAAATCGGTCATTGCCTCGATTGCCGGCGAATCGGCGGCAATCAGATTGAAACCGGAAACGCACAGGGTCGCGGTTTGCGACAACTTGTGGGCACGAACGTGAACGGCTTGGTTCATGGTGTCTTCCTCCATCAGTATTCGTATTTTTTTGCGGCGTCGGCCGCCTGCCGGGAGTGTCTGTTCGATGCGCACTCCTTGCGCACAGTATTCCGGGAAGCGAGCCCACTTGCAAGCGATTGGCGGATTCGCCACAGCATCGCCGAAAGCTGCGTGGACAGGTGCGCTTCGCGCTGGGGCGAGGCTGTATCATGCACCGCTTTGACTCGCGCCCTCCGCCCGCCATGACTCGCCCGACCAGCCGCCTGCGCTCACTGATCCCGACCCGGGAACAGATCATGGCCAATCGCTGGCTCGGCTGGCTGCGCCCCTTCCTGGCCCACCCCCAACTGTGGCGCTGGTCGCGCCGCGGCGTCGCGCTCGGGGTCGCCCTCGGCATCTTCTTCGGGCTGCTCATCCCGATTGCCCAGATCCCCTTCTCCGCTGCCGCCGCCGTTCTCCTGCGCGCCAACGTTCCGGCCGCCGCTGCCAGCACCCTGGTCACCAACCCGGTCACCTTCGGCCCCGTCTATTACGCCGCCTACCGCCTGGGCAGCTGGATCTACGGCGACGAAGCGGCGAAAAAACCACCGCCCCGACAGGACGCGGAGGAAACGAGCATCTGGGAAGACATCAGCGAACTCGGCCTGCCCCTGATCACCGGCCTGGCCATCATGGCCACCCTGTTCGGCCTGCTCAGCTACTTCGTCATCAGCATCGTCTGGTACTGGCGGGTCAAGGCCAAACGCCGACGCATGATCCGCTATTACCAGACACGCGACGGCCGCAAAAGCGAAGGGTTATAAGTGCGGAACAAGGCGGGCACAGCGGAATCTGGAGACCTCTCGATAGAACCGCCAGGGTCCTCAAATGACGGCAGCGATGTCGTCGCGCAGTGCCAGAGCTTTGCCAACAAGATGCCCGTCTTCTACGGGGCCATCGTCGCCTGCATGGTGGCCCAGGTCGTGGTGCTGTACCAGGAACTGCCCCTCTTCCAGTCAACCGTCCTGCCCATGTCGATCGCCCTGATCGCGGCGGTGCGGATGGTCTGGTGGAGGCGCCGTCGCCAGCGCCCATTCACCGAGGAGCAGGCTGCAGCCGAGCTGGCCCGGTCGTCGGGGATTCTCCTCGCATCGACGGCAGTCATCATCGCCGTCGACCTCGGCGCAATCTTTTCGGTATCGGCAGATGCCCGGACCTTCCTGCTGATCGAAGCCTTCGGCTGCACCATGGTCGGGGTGTATTGCATGATGCATTTGCGCTACGTCCCCTATGTCATGGCGGCGATGCTGCTCTCCGTCGTCGTCGTGACCTCGAGCATCTTCGACACGGTCGGCTTCGCGGGCATCGCCATAGCCATCGGCTCCCTGCTTGCCGCCATGCTGTCGACGATGCGGGGCTATTACCGCGACTTCCAGTCCATGACGCGCGCCGTTCGCGAGAGCCAGGCACTGAGTCTGGAAAACCTTCGCCTGGCGGGCCTGGACGTGCTGACGGACCTACCCAATCGCCGCCGCTTTTTTCAGGATCTACAGGCGCTGTGCGTAGCGGACCCCCACGGCGAGAACAAGCTCGCGGTCGGCGTTGCCGATCTGGATGGTTTCAAGCCCATCAACGACACGCACGGCCATGCCGTCGGCGATCGGCTGCTGAAACAGGTGGCATGCCGGCTCCTGAGCATCTTCCCGCAGGGACGCTTCTATCGGATCGGCGGCGACGAGTTCGCATTCATCATCAACGTCTCCGACGCCCCGCGCGAGGTGGTGGCGATTTCCGACCGCCTGATCCAGCTCGCTTCGCAACCCTTCATGATCGGCGACCTCATGGTCCGGGTCGGCTGTTCGGTGGGTGTGTGCATCTATCCCGATTCCGCGGATGCCGCAGAACTGCTCTACGAGCGAGCCGACTACGCGCTCTTCCACGCCAAGCGCTCGGGCCGGGGTTGCTCCAGAATCTTCAATGCGGAAGACGAGCAACAACTTCGGCGCCATGGCGCGATCGAACAGGCTTTCCTTGGGGCAGACATCGAGAAAGAGTTCTACCCGGTATATCAGCCCATCGTCTCTTCGGAAAACGGCGAGATCCGCGTCCTCGAATGTCTGGCGCGCTGGAACAGCCCGTCGCTCGGCACCGTCTCTCCCGGCGAATTCATCCCCATCCTCGAAAACTCCGGACTGATCTGGACGCTCACGCCCATGCTGCTGAGCCGCGCACTGCGGGACGCCACCGCCTGGCCCGAGCACACCCGACTGGCGTTCAACCTGTCGGCGGTCGAACTCGGCAGCAGTGAGCGGGCGCGCGATCTGATCGACATCCTCCGCAGTTCCGATTTCCCGCCGGAACGCGTGGAATTCGAACTGACCGAGACCGCCGTCATCCGGGATTTCGAGCAGACCAGCAAGTGCCTCAGTCTGTTGAAAAGCGCGGGCGTCAAAATCTCACTGGACGATTTCGGCACTGGCTACTCCAACCTGAACCAGATCCACAAGCTGCCCTTGGACAAGATCAAGATTGATCAAGCATTCGTGCGCAGCCTCGCCCCCAACGACTCAAGAAGAACCATCATCAGCTTGATCATCTCCATGTGTCGCGAGTTGAAACTGAGCTGTGTGGTCGAGGGCGTCGAGACCGAGGACCAGTACGCCCTGCTAGCCGACCTGGGATGCGAGCAGATGCAGGGCTATCTGTTCTCCCGACCGGTGGAGGCCGCCAACACCTTGCCTCTGTTCACCCGAACGGCCCCCCATGCAGGGCGCTCAGGACAGCCGACGGATTTTTGTCGATGACGTTCAGCATGGGAGCAAACGGCAACGGGCGGCATCTCGGCCTTAGCTGACCTTGGGCCTCTGTCCGCAATCAGGCGGCAATGCGCCACTTACCTGCCTCTCAACCACTGGCGGTGGTCATCGGCCCCTTCTGTTACCGGCGATGGACGGCACACGACCCTCAGCGGCCCCTCGCCTGCCAGGCAGAGCGACGGCAGTTTACTGAGTGCTGAGGTTGTTTTGTACGTTTGCCGAACGTGAACTCCTTGGCCTTTGCGGACGTCAATGCCAACGGGCTAAAATGGCGAGGGGCTGCCCAAGAGCTGACGGCCGACATGTTCCCGTCCGACCGTTTTAGACTGAACTAAGTCACTCACGTTTGGCGGCCAAATCGATTTGGTTACAAAGGACTTGGCTCGGTGAAAATCAGAAAAATAAACATCAAAAACTTTCGTGGGGTGAAAGAACTTAACTGGAATCTTCCCAAGGCCGACGTCTTCTGCTTGATTGGCAAAGGTGATTCTTCCAAGTCAACCATCTTGGAGGCCATTAGATTTGCCTTCCATCCTCAGTGGAATCTGACCTTCAGCGACTCTGATTTTCACCAATGCAAGGTTGCAGATTCAATCGTCATTGAAGTCACCATTGGCGAACTGACCGAAGAGTTCTGCTCTCTGGACAAGTACGGCCATTATCTCCGGGGCTGGGATGCAGAAGCGCTCAATCTCACCGACGAGCCTGAAGACCACCTTGAGAGCGTCTTGACCGTTCGGCTTACGGTCGACAAGGAACTTGAGCCCAAGTGGATGGTGATCTGTGATCGCCACCCTGACGGTGTTCCCTTCAAGCAGGGTGACCGAAACAAGGTCAGCGTTGGCCTCATTGGGGCCTACAGCGAGAAGCAGCTTTCGTGGGCTACAGGCACAGCACTGGCGAAGCTCACCGAGGCGCAAAGCCTCAACGAGCTTCTGTCAAACGCATCCAGAACGGCCAGAGCCTCATTGGACGCCGATCGGCCTATCTCCCTTAAAAACTTCGATGCAGCGGCAGAGAAGTCGGAGGGCATTGCGAAGCGGTTGGGTGTCCCCGTTCTGGATGCCTACAAAGCACATCTTGACCTGTCCTCGATCAACCTCAAGGTGGGCGGGTTGGTTCTCCACGACGGGGACATTCCGCTCCGTCAGTTGGGCCTTGGGTCGCGGCGAATGCTGCTGTGCGGCATTCAGCAAATGGGGCTGGGAGAGGGTCACATCACCTTGTTTGACGAAGTGGAGTTCGGCCTGGAACCGCATCGAATCACTCGCCTGATCAAACATGTCAGAGAGGACAAACGAGGCCAATACTTCCTCACTACGCACTCACCCACAGTCCTGCGAGAGTTGACCGTCAATGATCTCTATATCGTCCACAGCAAAGCAGGTGTTGTACGAGTCATTCCTGCTTACTGTGGAGGGTTGGTGGCTCATGAGGCTCAGGGGAAGATTCGGTCCAGTGCTGAAGCGTTCTTGTCAAAGAAAGTCGTCGTCTGTGAGGGGGCTACCGAGGTAGGATTTTTGAGGGGCTACGACGACTACCAAGTCGAAAAGGGCAAAGATCCATTCTCGTATCACGGCGTTTCCTTGTTGAATGCAGGTGGGGCAAGCAAGATCAAAGCATTGGCTGAAGCCCTCAAGCTGCTCGGCTACGAAGTCTGCGTTGTTGCTGATGGGGACGCCGAAAAGCAGTTTTCTCCTGCCCATGAAGCGGAACTGGAAGGCAAGGGCATTTCGGTTCAAGTGTGGACAGACAAGCTCTCGTTGGAGGAAAGAGCGTTTCAGGACTTGCCATGGTTCAGCGTGATTGCAAGCGTGAAACTCGCTCAAACCGTTCCAAGCCTGACCGTCTACGACAACGTGCGCTCCAAGTATCAGAAGCCACTTGATGACGACGTGGGGAACTGGGTTGAAAGTCCGGAACTGAGGGTTGCCATCGGGAAAGCTGCCAAGGGGTGTGACTGGTTCAAGGACATCACACGAGGGGAATTGTGGGTGCAGGCTATCAGCCCTGCATTCGATGATGCTGGTTTTGCAAAGAAGGACATAGCCACCAAGCTTGCCAAGCTTTGGACTTGGGCCGAGCATGTCTGAGGAACTGGCGTTCAAACTCAACGACTTCACTACTAAGGGGTACGTGATTGCGCCTGCCGGCTACGGCAAGACGCACCTCATCGCCATGGCAGTGAAAGCTGCCACCAAGAGGCAACTGATCTTGACTCACACCTTCGCGGGCGTGAACTCCATCAAGACCAAGATGACCGCCCTCGGTGTGCCGTCCTTCAAGTACCAGATTGATACGATTGCGAGCTGGTCACTGCGACTCTGTCTGGCCTATCCAAAGACTTCTGGGTGGAAAGTGGAGCACCCCACCAACAAGCAGTGGAACAAGCTCTACGAGAGTTGTTCAGGGTTGCTGGGGAAGCAGTTCGTTCGTCGCGTTGTTGCTGCCACCTATGCCGGCGTCTACGTGGACGAGTATCAAGACTGCTCCGATCTGCAGCATTCCCTTGTCTGTGCCATCGCTGAGTTCTTGCCCTGCCGAATTTTGGGCGATCCTATGCAGGCCATATTTGACTTTGGCGGTGACGAAGGCAAACCAGTCGACTGGGCGGTGAGTGTCTATCCGACCTTTACGTGTCTCGGTCAGCTAGAGACGCCGTGGCGCTGGAAGTTGGCTGGCGATCCGAAGCTTGGAGCTTGGCTCAAGAAGGCAAGGGAAACCCTGGAGCAGGGCCAGAAGATCGATCTTCTGAACGGTCTACCTGTGTGTGTGAAACGTGCCTATACAACCCCCGAATTCCTTGCAGCCAAACAGTACAGCTCACTCATGGGGCTACTGGGACACAACGACAGCGTGATTGCCCTGCATGGCGGTGATCAGAAGTCAAAGAATAAGACTCACGATCTGGCCCTGCGCTTGGCTGGTCGTTTCTCTTCCATCGAAGAAGTTGAAGGCAAGGCGCTTCACTCGTTCGTCAAAAAACTTGTTGCGGCCAAGACAACCAAGGCTGGCTTCCTTCTGGCGGTGGAGTTTGCCAAGAAATGCTTCACAGGTGTTGCGAAGGCTCTGACGGCCGGCACTCAAAAGGGTGAGGAGGCGAAGCAAAGCAAAGCGACCAAGTACCCCTTGCTCCTGCATGCTGCGAATGCCTATCTGAACAGCCCGACAAGTGCTCACTTGAAAGCCTTCTTCTTGGCGTTAAAAGCCAACCCTGAGACTTCTGTCTACCGTCGTGATCTCCTGTATCGCTTCCTAAACGTGTTGAAGATTCACATCGATGGGGCAGGAGCGACTCTGACGGAGGCGGCGAACTTGTATCAGCGCGACATGAGGCACACGGGACGGCCGATCAGCCACCGCAAGCTCATTGGAACAACGCTATTGGTGAAGGGGCTGGAGTACGATCATGTTGTCATCCTTGATGCAGATGCCCTAGACGCCAAGGATTTGTATGTTGCAATGACCCGTGGTTCCAAGTCCCTGACTATCATTGGTGCGGAGCGGCACTTGCCAGCGAAGTAGCAATCGTCCGATTGTCGGTCCAATGGCCGATGGCTAAGCCCCGACTCGTACGGACAGCAATCAAAAGCAAAGCAGCCAATGAAAATGGCAAGCGGAACTTCCGCTTTGGCCGAATTCCTGCCCTAAGGCGCACAAGTAGAAAAGCCCACCGGTTCTCCCGGTGGGCTTTCTTAGCATCTGCCTAATGGAACGATATCGTTGCAGTTTGTCTAGGAAGGATATCCTTGCATTTACTGCAACTTTAGACTGCCAGTCCCACTAAGAACTGGCTTGAAACTGAAATTGGTGGACCGAATGAGGATCGAACTCACGACCTCCGCATTGCGAACGCGGCGCTCTCCCAGCTGAGCTATCGG
>DILW01000177.1 GCA_002425245.1 Betaproteobacteria bacterium UBA5582
CTTCGCTGGCGCCGAACATCAACGCGGCGACGGCGCGCGTGCTCGACCGCCTCGGCATCGAATTATTTGAAGAAAAAAAAGCCGGCTGCTGCGGCGCCGTGCGCCATCACCTCAACGACCAGGCCGCCGCCCGGGCCGACGTCCGGCGCAACATCGACGCCTGGTGGCCGCACGTTGAAGCCGGGGTCGAGGCCATCGTCGTCACCGCCTCAGGTTGCGGCGTCCAGGTGCGCGACTACGGCCACCTGCTGGCCGACGACGCGGACTACGCGGCAAAGGCGGCGCGGGTCAGCGCGCTGTGCCGCGACCCGTCGGAAGTGGTCGCCGCTGAAGCCGCCGCGCTCGACAAACTGCTGGTGCCGGCTGAGCGCGGCAAGCTGGCTTTCCATTCTCCATGTACACTTCAGCATGGTTTGAAAATACGTGGCGTCGTCGAAGGACTGCTCACCCGAGCCGGCTTCCGTTTGCAGCCAGTCGTCGATGCGCATCTGTGCTGCGGATCGGCGGGGACGTATTCCGTGCTGCAGGCCGAGATTTCCGGCCAGTTGCGCGAAAGGAAATTGAACGCGCTCAATGCGTCGGCACCGGATTGCGTCGCTACGGCGAACATTGGTTGCCTGACGCACTTGAAGGCGGGTTCGGCGCTGCCGGTAAGGCACTGGATAGAATTGATGGATGAGGCAACTTGATGGGCAAGCAACCGACAGTAAAGGAAATCAGCGCCGATCTGGGCGAGCAGGACGTCGTCCGGATCAAGCGGGTGCTCGAAGGAGGTATCCGCATTCCGGCCCAGCCCCGGGTGCTGAACGAGTTGCGCAAGCTGATGGCACGCCAGGAACTGGACGTGCGCTTGCTGGCCAGGACCATCAACCAGGATCCGGGACTGACCGCAATGCTGTTCAAGGTGGTTGGCAATGCCGCCTACCGCAAGCATCAGCCGTTCGACTCGCTTGAGCAGATCCTGCATGCTGTGGGGGTTGCCCAGACCTACAATCTGGCCCAGGCGATTGCCCTGCGCAATGTCGGCATGACGTCCGATAAACGTGTTTATGAGGCTTTCTGGGTGCGTTCGCAGGCGGTCGGCGAACTGGCCATGCTGATCGCCGAGGAGCGTGTCGCTGTCTGCAACCTGTTCCCCGATCAGGCTTACCTGGCTGGGATCTTCCATGCCTGTGGGGTGCCCCTGCTGTTACAGCGCTTTCCCAGTTACTGCAGCGAGTTGCGGCTCGGTACGCCGGGGCATTGGGCCAACTGGCAGGAAGAGGACCGCAAGTTCAATACCGATCATGCCGTGGTCGGCTACCTGGTGGCCCGCCACTGGTGTCTGCCTGGCTTCATCTGTGATGCCATCCGTTACCAGCATTCGATGCTCGATCTGGGCGATCACGATGCGCGCAGCATGGTCGCCATCCTCCAGCTGGCCATCGAAATCCACGCCCGCGATCAGCGGGTGCCGAATCCCGAGTGGGATGCGGTCAGGAGCCAGGTGCTGCCTGAACTGGGGCTGAGCGACGAGGCTCTGCCCGAGTTTGTGGACGTTGTGCTGGAACGTTATGCCGCTGCACTTTCGGTATGATGAGGTCGTTTTACCGCTCGCCTGAGGAAGCGTGATGCCGATTGCCGTTGATGCATGTGCAGCCCAGCACCAGGGCGATCGCAAGGAGCAGCAGGATCGGGTCGCCATCATTCCGCATCCGCGTGCCCGGGGCGTGGCGCTGGCGGTGGTTGCCGACGGCATGGGCGGACACACGGGCGGGGCCTTGGCTGCCGAGCAGGTGATTCACACCTCGAAAAACAACCTTGAACATTTCTCGCCGGCCGAGGAAAGCGCGCGCTGGCTGCTGGAAAACAGCATGCGCGAAGCGCACACGATGATCAAGGCGTCCCGTTTCATGAACGAAAAGGACCCCCACAGCACGGCGGTGATGCTGCTCCTGCAGCCTGGTCGGGTGACCTGGGGGTATTGCGGCGACAGCAGGCTCTACCGCTTTCGTGACGGCCGCTTGTTGGAGCGCACGGTTGATCACTCCTTCGTCGAGCACTTGCTGGCGATTGGCAAGATCACGCCGGAACAGGCTGAAACTCATCCCAACCGTAATCTGCTGATGACCTCGCTCGGGGGCCAGGACGAACCGCGCTTCGATTTCGGAGAAGCCACCGAGCTATGTGCCGGTGACAGCTTCATGCTGTGCTCGGACGGAATCTGGGCCTATTTCGACGACGCCGAACTGGGCGCCTTGCTCAGCGAAAATTCGGCCCGCCTGGCCTGCGAGAAAATCATCAACCTGGCCCGGCAGCGGGCCGGCGGGGGGGGCGACAATCTGTCGCTGGCGGTCATCCGCCTGTGCGAAGGCGCGCCGTCCAAAGCCAGTAAATAAATCGGAAAGGCAAGGCATCCGGGCGGCGTCGCCCGGTGCTGTCGTCAGGGCTTGCGGCCGATCCCGCCAAGTAGCGCTGCCACCACCCGCTTGGGTTTGTGCGGGCTGGCCTGGGTCGTGGCACGCGGTGCCTCGGCGTTTTCGCCCAGTGGCCGTTGGGCGGCCTCGTAGGGTTTGCTGAAGTCGAACCCGTCGGCCGCAATCATCGGGTTGCGTCTTGGCCGTTCGGGGCGCTCGCGGCGTTCCCCACGGTCGCTGCGCTCCGGGCGGCTGGCAAGCGGCGCCTTGGCGGGCGGCGGCGGGCGCTTCTTCTTGTTGCCCGGCGGGTATTCGTATTCCGGTTCGGGTTCGAAGCCGGCCACTTCAACCTGTTCGATGGGCCGCTTGATCAGCTTTTCGATATCGACCAGGTAGCCGACTTCGTGCGCGCTGACCAGCGAAATGGCGTTGCCCATCTTGCCGGCGCGGCCGGTACGGCCGATGCGGTGCACGTAGTCTTCCGGCGTGTGCGGCAGTTCGTAGTTGATTACATAGGGCAGGTCGTCGACGTCGAGGCCGCGGGCGGCGACATCGGTGGCGATCAGTGCGTGCGTCTGGCCGGCCTTGAAGGCTTCGAGTGCCTTGATCCGGTCGAGCTGGCTCTTGTCACCGTGGATGGCATCGGCGTGGATGCCAGCGCGCTGCAGCTCGCGGGTCAGCCGCGAGCAGCCCTGCTTGGTGCGCATGAAGACGATGCACTGGCGGATTTCGCCGGATTTCAGCAGCTTGGTCAGCAGGCCGCGTTTGCCGTATTCGGAGACCGGATGAACGCGGTGGGTGATGGTTTCGGACACCTGGTTGCGGCGGGCGACTTCGACCAGCACCGGCTGCTTGAGCATGGTGTCGGCGAGCTTCTTGATTTCTTCCGAGAAGGTGGCCGAAAAGAGCAGGCTTTGCCGCTGCTGCGGCAGCATGTTGAGGATGCGGGTGACGTCGGGGATGAAGCCCATGTCGAGCATGCGGTCGGCTTCGTCGAGGACCAGCGCCTGCACCGAGTTGAAGCTGACGCTCTTCGATTCGACGTGGTCGAGCAGGCGTCCCGGCGTGGCGACGAGGATTTCGACGCCCTTCTTCAGCTCGGCGATCTGCGGCTTGATGTCGACGCCGCCGAAGGCGCACAGGGCGCGGATTGGCGTGTGCTTGCTGTAGTCCTTGACCGATTCGAACACCTGCATCGCCAGTTCGCGGGTCGGTGCCAGGATCAGCGCGCGCACCGGGTGCTTGGCCGGCGACGGGCTGCTGCTGGCGAAGGGCAGGATGCGCTGCAGGATCGGCAGGGTGAACGCGGCGGTCTTGCCGGTGCCGGTCTGGGCGCCGCCCATGATGTCCTTGCCGCTGATGACCAGCGGGATGGCCTTGGCCTGGATCGGTGTCGGCTTGCTGTAGCCCATCTCGGTGACGGCGCGCAGCAGCTCGGGGGCCAGGCCGAGTTCGGCAAAGGTGATGTCGGGGGCTGCTTCTGCAGGCGGGGGGCTGAGCGTGTCCTCAGCTAACGTATTGATTTCAGACATGGCTGGGGATTATACCCGCTTAGGGGCTAGCATATCGGACGAGTTTACAGCGCCCTCAGACGGGCTGGGCCAGCGCCTGCAATTGCTCGCGATTGATCGGCTTGACCAGGATGTCGTCGAAGCCGGCTGCGAGGAAGCGGGCGCGGTCCTCCGGAAAGGCGTGCGCGGTGTAGGCAATGATCCTGAGCTGGTGACCGGCCTGCTGTTGTCGCAGTTGGACACAGGTTTCCTCACCGCTCAGGCCGGGCATGCTGATGTCGAGCAGGATCAGGCTGAACGGATGCTGTTCTGCCAGTTCCAGGGCGCGGCTTCCGTTGTCGGCTTCGTGCGTCTGCCAGCCCATCTTGCGCAACAGCGTCATGGCGATCAGGCGGTTGGTCGGGTGATCGTCGACGATCAGGGCGAGGGGTTCAGACATTGTTATCTTTCTTCGGCATGTAGACAGTGAAGGTTGCGCCCTTGCCCGGCTCCGATTCGAGCTCGACACGGCCTCCCATATTGTTGACCAGCTGGCGCACGACGGACAGTCCGAGACCGGTGCCGCCGTGTTCCCGGGTGAGGAAATTACCCAGTTGCTTGAATTTCTCGAAGATCACTTCCTGGTCTTCGGCTGCGATGCCCGGTCCGCTGTCGCGGACGTAGATGGCCACCTGCTCCCCGGCGTCGCGAGCACCGAGCACGACGCTGCCGTGCTGGGTGAATTTGACGGCATTGCTGAGCAGGTTGTTGATGATCTGACGTAGACGGGTGGGATCGGCATGCAGCGTCTCGGGCAGGTCGGCTGGCAGCGCCAGCGAAATCGCCAGACCCTTGGCTTCGGCGCTGCTGCGATGCACCGCCAGACTGCTTTCGAGGAAATCGCCCAGGGGCAGGTCGAGCGGCTGGAACTGCATCTCGCCGGCTTCGATCTTCGCCAGGTCGAGGATTTCGCTGACCAGGGTGAGCAGGTGTTCGCCGCTCTGGTGAATGATGTTCGCGTATTCAAGGTGCTCGGGCGTGGCCAGGTCGTTACGCAGCAGATCGGCAAAGCCGAGGATGCCGTTGAGCGGGGTGCGCAGTTCGTGCGAGACGGTGGCCAGGAAGGCCGACTTGGCCCGGCTGGCTTCCTCGGCCTTGGCCCGGGCCTCTTCCAGTCGCTTGAACGACTCCTCGACCGAATCGGCCATGGCATTGAACGAGCGTGCCAACTCGCCCATCTCGTCGCGTGCACCATCATCCAGGCGGCGCCTCAGGTCGCCGTCGCGGAAGGCACGAATGCCGTCGATCATCGAGGTGATGCGGCCGGTGAGCAGGTTGGCCATCCAGATGGCAATGAAGATGACGATCACCACCATGGCGAGCGTCGATCCCCACAAACCGATGGCGGTGGTGGTCAGGTTGTCTTCGATGCCGGCCAGCAGGTCGCTGCGCAGGGTCTTGAATTCGCGGTCCTTTTCGCCGACCAGGGTGTTGATTTTTTCGGCCGTTTCGGTCGCCGCCTTGTGAAAGTCGTCAACATTGGCGCCGATGGTGACGAAGCCGAAGCCCTGCGGCGTCTTCCCGTATTGGCCGGTGTAGTAGGGAATGGCGGCGGCCGTGGTCAGTTTCCACAAGCCGGAGAAGAAGATGACGAAGGAACCGGAGCCGCCGTGTTCGGTGAGTGCGTTCCAGCCATCGCACTGCGGCGAGAAATTGAGGTAGCGGCAGTCGAGGCCCAGGGTGCCGGCCTTGACCTGTTCGCCGGCTGGTTTGCGGGTCAGACGCTGATCCTGGAATGGCGGCACTTCGGCCAGGAATTCGTGCGAAGGCTTGCCGCTGGCCTGCCAGGCTGCATACAGCTCGCTGTCCAGCCACGGCGTGACCGGGTGACCGGTTTCCGGGTCGTAGCCGACGATCATGTAGTCGCGCGGATGGGAAATGGAGCGGCTCTTGTGATCCCAGATGAAGGCGTAGTTGCCCTTGATCGCGTCGATGATCGGCGTGTAGCGCTCGGCGGTCGGCATCAGCCGGTCGGTGAACTGGCGGATGTGGTCGTGATCGAGGGCCAGGGTCACGTAGCCGCTGATCCGGCCGTCGCGGACCACCGGGGTGGCCCAGCGGACGATGCCGCGGAAGCGCTTGCCGACCGGGTTTTCGGTGCCGGCGTAGGCGGCCTTCTCGGGGGCGAAGGGGGCGCCGATCTTTTCCAGTCGCTCCGGCAGGTAGGGGCCGATCAGGTCGGTGCGTACATAAGCGCCGATCACCTCGGAGACGTAGATTTCGCCAGCCTTGAGCTTGCGCAGTTCGGGGAAGTAGGTTTCCGCCCGGACAAAGGTGTTGCGGCGTTCGCTGATGTTCTTCAGGGTCTTGTCGGTGAGGTCGCCGCTGGTGACCTTGATCCGCTCGTTACCGGCCAGGTCGACATAGGTCATTTCGACGAACAGCGGCGTGGACTCGGGTTCGCCCAGGTATTCCGGGGGGCGCAGGTGAAAATCGCGGGCGTTGTCGGAGAGGATGGGGCGGGTCAGCTTGGCTTCCCTGTTGACCGGGGTAACCGGCTCCCAGGACTTGGCGTCGGGAGCCAGTTGCCAGGGGCCGTGGCGGTACAGGGTTCGCTTGCGTTGCGCCAGGAAGCGGCGGAAGGCTGCCTCGCTCAACTCGCTGTCGGCTGCCTGCAGGATGTCGGCGTCGCGGGCATAGAGGAAGCGGGCAATGTTGCGGGCAGCGTCGGTGGTCAGGGTTTCGATCGCCTCGCGCGAGCGTTCGTCGAGTGCCTTGATCGAATCCTCGGTGACGGTCTTGCCGATTTCCTGAATGGTGTGCAGCGAAGCATCGGCCATCCCGGCGGCCTTCTGCGAGACGGCGTCACCCAGGCCCTGCGCAGTGTGCCAGGCGAACCAGGCCAGCAGCAACAGGGGAACCACCTTGATCAGCACGAAGATGGCGATCAGCTTGCCACGAATTCCGTGCAGAAACTGGGGCAGCCGATTCGTCACTGTGGGTCTCCCGGAGACTGGCGGATGGCTGGTCTAGTGCTTTTCTTCCGCTGCGGCCGGCGCGGGTGCCACCGCCGGCGCCTCGCTTTCAGCCGCTGCTGCTGGTGCCGGTTTCTTGCGCTTGACGCCCGGGGGCTCGGGCGGCGGCAATTGCGGCGTGATCGTTTCCAGCTTGTTCTCCCGCATGTATTCGTCCATTTCACGCCAGCCGGCGTAAACACTGGCCTTGGGCAACCAGCCATAAATGGCGTAGCAATCCTCGATCGCGCGTCCCGAGTGGCGGCAGGCACTGCCGACTGCCTTACCCTCGGCGTCGGTTCTGGCTTCCTTGACCGCCGGGTTTTCGAGACCGAGCTTGCCGGCAATCTGGTCGCAGCCGGTGAGCGTCAGAAGGGCCATGCCGAGGATGAGGGCGCACTTGATCATGGCCGGAATTCTCGCACATCTGTCGTAAATCTGTCGAAATCCGCAAGCGGGACAGGGCGTTATAATACGCACTCGTTTTTTCCCCGGGTGTTGCCGATGTTGCCTGTTGTTCGTTCGCTGTTGCTCGTTCTTCCATTGACTTTCTCCCTGTCCGGGCATGCTGCCAAGGCGCCGGCCAAGCCTGCAGCGTCCGAGCCAACCCTGGCTCATAACCTGGATGCGGTCAACGAGGCCCGTCTGGCTGACGTAGTCGAGCGCTATCGCAAGGAGACCGGCAATTCAATCCGCCTGGTGCGCATCGAAAAGGGCGACAAGCCGGCCACGCTCAACCTGCTCAGCCGCTATCAGATGAGCGACGTGCTCAGCCAGCCCAAGGATTTCGTACCCCTGCACTCGATGATGAGTCGTGCCGGCGTGCCGCTTTCGGTCACTCTCTCCGAGGTACTCAAGCCGGGCGTCACCGATGCCCGTGGTCGCCTGGTGGCCCTGCCGGTGATCTATTCGACGCCGGTGCTGTTCTTCAACAAGAATGCCTTGCGCAAGGCGGGTCTGAATCCGGATGTGGCGCCGAAAACCTGGTTCGAAATGCAGGGTTACCTCGACAAGCTGCAGTCCGCCGGCTATGACTGCCCCTACACCTCGTCGTGGCCGGTCTGGGTGCATATCGACAACGTCAGCGCGGTGTCCGGCGTACCTGCGACCGACGCCAAGGGCAGCCTCAAGTTCAACGGGCTGCCGCAGGTCAAGCACGTGGCGATGATGGCGACCTGGACCAAGGCACGCTACTTCCGCCAGTTCGGTTACGGCAACGAGGCCAGCCAGCGTTTCCGCGATGGTCAGTGCGCGATGATCACCACCGACTCCCGCGAGTACGCCGATTTCCAGGATGCGCGCGGGGTTGAGCTGGGGGTCGCGCCGCTGCCCTACCATGACGATGTCTATGGCGGACGTCGACCGGCGCTGGCCGATGGTCCTTCGCTGTGGGTCGGTGCCGGCAAGCCGGCGGCCGAGTACCGGCAGGCGGCACGTTTTGTCTCCTTCCTGCTGTCGCCTGAAATTCAGGTTGAACTGGTCCGTAGCTATGGTGGTTTGCCGATGACCGAAGCCGCCCGTCTGGCCTCGCTCAGCCGCCTGTTGCAGGATGGCAGGCAGGCGCTTGATGCTGCCTACGCCTCGTTGCAGGGAAAAGCGAATAGTGCGGAGCTGCGGGTGAGCAACGTCGATGGCGCGCGAATCATTGCCGACGAAGAATTGAGTGCCGTCTGGAGCAGTGGCAAGCCGGCCAAGGCTGCACTGGATACGGCGGTCAGTCGTGGCAATTCGGTGCTTGGCGCGCGACCGGCGCTGAAGAAGGCGCAGCCTTTCTGAAGCCCTTGCGCCTGCCCCGCTGGATCGCCCACCGCGGCGGCGGGGCGCTGGCGCCGGAAAATACCCTGGCCGGCATCCGCCTGGCCGCAGCGATGGGTTTTCGCGCCGTCGAATTCGACGTGATGCTGAGCGGCGACGGCACCCCGGTACTGATCCACGACGAGACCCTGGAGCGCACCACCAATGGCCACGGCCGGGTGTGCGCCACCGACGACCGCAGCCTGTTCGCGCTCGATGCCGGTCAGGGCGAGCGCATCCCGACTTTCGGCGACGCCGCCCGCCTGTGCTGCGAACTCGGCCTGCTGACCAACGTCGAGATCAAGCCGGCGACCGGTCACGAGCGCGAGACTGCCGAAACGGTGGCGCGTCTGGCTGCCGATATCTGGCGCGAAACACCGGACCAGGTGCTGATTTCCTCCTTCGTTCCCGAAGCTCTTGATATCGCCCTGGAACTGGCGCCGACGCTGCCGCGCGGCCTGCTGTTCGAGCGCGTGCCGCCGGCCTGGGCAGGGCTGTTCCGGTCATTGCGGGCGACGACGCTGCATTGCCATGCCGACCATCTCGACGACCAGGTGTTGCGCGAGGCCGCCGCTCTGGGCGTGCCGATCGTCTGTTACACAGTCAACGAAGAAGCCTTGGCCCGGCGGTTGATTGAACGCGGGGTCAGCGCGATGTTCACCGACCGGCTCGACCGTTTCACTGAAGGGGCGATCTGAATCCCGGAAACATCGGCTTACAAAGCTTTGCATCCGACTGACATTTTTCTCGCTGCAGTTGAGGCTTAATTGCGCCGTCTACAGTTCAATCGTTCCCGGGAGGAAATCATGAAATACCGTCTTGCCTTGACCATCCTGTTTGCCACCGTTGCCGGCCAGGCCTATGCCCAGGTCGATTCGCCGCGCATCGACCAGCGCCAGCTCAATCAGGAACGGCGTATCGACCAGGGGACTGCCAGCGGCAGCGTGACCCAGCGCGAAGCCAACCGCCTGGAACGCGGTCAGCAACGCGTCGAACGCATCGAAGCGCGAGCCGAAGCCGACGGCGTGCTTACCCGCCGCGAGCAGGCCCGGGTGCACCGCGCCCAGGACAGGCAAAGCCAGCGCATCGCCATGCAGAAGCACGACCGCCAGCACGACTACAACCACAACGGTCGCGTCGACCGTCCCGCCCGGCGCTGAACGCAGCCGGTCCTGCCAGCAAAACCCGCCGTCCGGCGGGTTTTTCTTTTAAAATCACGGATTCCGTATTTAGCGAGCCCGTCGGGCAGAAACTCCATGAAAAGCGCCGAAATCCGCCAGAAATTCCTCGACTTCTTCGCCGCCAAGGGGCACCAGATCGTCGCCTCGTCGTCGCTCGTGCCGCACGACGACCCGACGCTGCTGTTCACCAACGCCGGCATGAACCAGTTCAAGGACGTCTTCCTCGGCTTCGACAAGCGGCCCTACACGCGCGCGACCACCTCGCAGAAATGCGTGCGCGCCGGCGGCAAGCACAACGACCTCGAGAACGTCGGCTACACCGCGCGTCACCACACCTTCTTCGAGATGCTCGGCAACTTCAGCTTCGGCGACTACTTCAAGCGCGACGCGATCAAGTACGCCTGGGAACTGCTGACCGAGGTCTACAAGCTGCCCAAGGACAAACTGATGGTCACGGTGTACGCCGAGGACGACGAGGCCTACGACATCTGGCACAAGGAAGTCGGCGTGCCGGCCGAGAAGATCGTGCGCATCGGCGACAACAAGGGCGCCCGCTACGCCTCCGACAACTTCTGGATGATGGGCGACACCGGCCCCTGCGGCCCCTGCACCGAAATCTTCTACGACCACGGCGAAAAGCACTGGGGCGGCCCCCCGGGATCGCCGGAAGAAGACGGCGACCGTTTCATCGAAATCTGGAACAACGTCTTCATGCAGTTCAACCGCGACGAGCAGGGCGTCATGCATCCGCTGCCCAAGCCGTCGGTGGACACCGGCATGGGTCTGGAGCGCATCTCCGCAGTGCTCCAGGGGGTACACGCCAACTACGAGATCGACCTGTTCCAGGCGCTGATCGCCGCCGCCGCCCGTGAAACCAGCGACGCCGACATGAATTCGCCGTCGCTCAAGGTGCTCGCCGACCACATCCGCGCCTGCTCCTTCCTGATCGCCGACGGCGTCATCCCGGGCAACGAAGGCCGTGGCTACGTGCTGCGCCGCATCATCCGCCGCGCCATCCGCCACGGCTACAAGCTCGGCGCCCGCGCCGCCTTCTTCCACAAGATGGTGCCCGACCTGGTCGGCGAGATGGGCGTGGCCTATCCGGAGCTCAAGGAAAACCAGGCCAAGGTCGTCGCCACGCTGAAGCAGGAAGAAGACCGCTTCTTCGCGACGATCGAGAACGGCATGGAAATCCTCGAAGGCGAACTCGCCGCGATGGCCGCCAAGGGCGTCACGGTGTTCAACGGCGAAACCGCCTTCAAGCTGCACGACACCTACGGCTTCCCGCTCGACCTGACCGCCGACATCTGCCGCGAGCGCAAGGTCACCGTCGACGGCGCTGCCTTCGACGCCGCCATGGCCCGCCAGAAGGAACAGGCGCGCGCCGCCGGCAAGTTCAAGATGGCGGTCAATCTGGAATACGCCGGGACGGAAACGACCTTCCACGGCTACGAGTCGCTCGAAGCCAAGGGCAAGGTGCTGGCGCTGTACAAGGACGGTGCGGCGGTCGCTGAGCTGCATGAAGGCGACCTCGGCGTCGTCGTCCTCGATCACACCCCGTTCTACGCCGAATCCGGCGGCCAGTGCGGCGACCGCGGCGAACTCAAGGGCGTCGGCGGCATCTTCGCGGTCGAAGATACGCTGAAGATCCAGGCCGCGGTGTTCGGCCACCACGGCATCCTGAAGACCGGCAAACTGGTCGTCGGTCAGGAAGTCGGTGCCAAGGTCGATGCCGTCGCCCGCGCTGCCACCGCCCGCAACCACTCGGTCACCCACCTGATGCACAAGGCGCTGCGCGAAGTGCTCGGCGCTCACGTCCAGCAGAAGGGCTCGCAGGTCGATCCGGACAAGACCCGTTTCGACTTCGCCCACAATTCGCCGCTGAGCGCCGAGGAAATCCGCGAGGTCGAGGAAATCGTCAACGCCGAGATCCTCGCCAACGCTGCCACCGACAGCCGGGTGATGGGCATCGACGACGCCCAGAAGTCGGGCGCGATGATGCTCTTCGGCGAAAAGTACGGTGACGAAGTGCGCGTCGTCGCCATCGGCTCTTCCAAGGAACTGTGCGGCGGCACCCACGTTGCCCGCAGCGGCGACATCGGCCTGTTCAAGATCGTCTCGGAAGCCGGCGTTGCCGCCGGCGTGCGCCGCGTCGAAGCGGTCACCGGGACCAATGCGCTGGCCTACGTCCAGGAACAGGCGACCCGCGTCGCCGGCATCTCGGCGCTGTTGAAGACGCAACCGGACGACATCGCCGAGCGTATCGCCGGCATGCTCGACAACGTCCGCTCGCTGGAAAAGGAACTGGCCCGCCTGAAGTCCAAGCTGGCTGCCTCGCAGGGCGATGATCTGGCTGCCGGCGCGGTCGAGGTCAAGGGCGCGAAAGTCCTGGCGGCGAAGCTGGAAGCTGCCGACGTGGCGACGCTGCGCGAGACCATGGACAAGTTGAAGGACAAGCTGAAGTCGGCGGCCATCCTGCTGGCTTCGGTGGCCGACGGCAAGGTGACGCTGATCGCCGGCGTCACCGCCGACCTGACCGGCAAGGTCAAGGCTGGCGAGCTGGTCAACATGGTTGCCCAGCAGGTCGGCGGCAAGGGCGGTGGGCGTCCGGACATGGCGCAGGCCGGCGGCACCCAGCCGGAAAACCTGCCGGCCGCCCTGGCCTCGGTTGCCGCCTGGGTCGAAGGCAAGCTGTGAACCGGGCGCTGCTGCTGATCGCCGCGCTGGCCTGCGGGCCGGCGCTGGCCGATGAACTCGACCGGACGCCGATCGAGGCGGTGACCGCCGACGGCCAGCCGGTCCGGCTGTTTCCGAACGGTCGCTGGGAGTATGTGGATCAGGCGAAGGCGGCAGCGGCCCAGAAAATTGCCGCCGATTATCCGGAGAACAAGACCCGCCCGGTCGAATCGCAGGGCATCGTGTTCGGCGGCATCGGCCGCTACGTGATGCCAGGCGACAAGGATTACAACCGCGGTTCGCTGAATCCCAAGCTGCGCTGAGCGCTCAGCGCAGCAGTTCGCGGGACGGGGTTTCGCGGACGCATTCCCCGTCGATGAAATCGCCTCCGCTCGCCCGTGGCGGCATGCCGGTCGGCGCGGCGTCGCGCATCGCCTTGCGCAGGGCGCGCGTCTTCCACCAGAACCAGCCGGCGAAGAGCAGGCCGCCGACCGCCGCCACGGCCAGGGCGACCAGCGAGAACATCAGGGCGAGGACAACGAAAGCGCCGGTCAGGATGAACGCGAACACCCGGCCGAGCAGGGTCTGCGGGGGGCGTACGAAGCGGGCGCGGGCCTGGAAGGGGTCGGGGCCAGGGGTCATGGTCGGTACGGTATCGGCTTATCGGACCGCCATTGTGCCGCAGCCTGAGGCTCGCGTCTGTGCTTGCTTGATGCCGGTTTTGTAACCGTCTCTTCAGCCCTGTCGTTCCTGGCCGATACTGCTGGCCCAGCGCAGGGCCTCGGTCTGCGCGCGATTGAGGGCTTTCGGGCCGATCGCCGGGCATTGGGCGAAACATTCGGCCAGCCGTGACAGGTCGCCGTCTTCACTGCATTCGGCGAGCTTGAGCAGCGCAGCGAACGGTCCGCTGCCGTTGCACAGGGCGGCCTTGACCTCGTCGCCCAGGCCGAGCGGGGCGACGATGTCGCGGATCGGCTGGCCGACCAGCGCCGGCATCAGCGACATGATGCCGACCATGAAAGCCTGGTCGGCAAATCCCGGTGCTTCCGGCGCCATTTCCCGGGCCATCAATTCCATCAGCCGGCCGCGGGTGGCCGCCAGGTGCAGCAGGGGGCTGCTGGCAGTGCTCTGGCCGGGCGAGGCGAACAGCAGCAGTTGCAACCAGCGCTGCAACTGGCGACGACCGAGTACGGCAATCGCCTGGCTGAGCGAGGTGATGGTCTCGCTGGCGCTGCTGCCGACCGAATTGATCATGCGCAGCAGATTCATGGTCAGGCCGGGTTCCGGCTTCAGTACCTGTTCGATCTCGCCGCTGTCGGCATCGCTGAGCAACAGGCTGAGCAGCTTGCTCAACGACAGCTGCGAGTGGTCCAGCTTGCGTCCGGCGATGATCGTCGGACGGGCGAAGTAATAGCCCTGGAACAGCGCGAAACCGAGCGCCATGCAGTGTTCCATCTGGGCGCGCGAATCGACCTTTTCGGCAAGCAGGGTCTTGCCACTGGGCCGCAGCTGGCCGGTCAGCTCTTGCAACTCGTCCTCGCTGAGGTGCTGGATGTCGATCTTGACGATGTCGACCAGTTGCAGCAGCTCGGCGTAGTCCGGCACCAGCTGGGTGACGTCATCCAGCGCCAGGGTGAAGCCGGCGGCCCGGAGCGCCCGGCAGCGCTCGATGACCGCCGGGCTGGGGGGGACGGTTTCGAGGAGCTCCAGCACCACCTTGTGGCGCGGCAGCAGTTCGAGCATGTCGCTGAACAGGAATTCCTCGTCAACGTTGATGAAACCGCGGCAGTTGCCGAGCGCAGCTTCGACGCCGAGTTCGCTGAAGGCATTGGCGATGACTGTGGCCGTCGCCGCCATGCCGTCGGTGATGTTGGCGGCGTTGACGTTATCGCTGCGGAAAAGCAATTCGTACGCGTGCAGCCGCTGATCGCGGTCGAGGATGGGCTGGCGTCCAAGGTACATCGGATCGGCGGTGCTTGCGCAGGAGGCTCAGAACGGCAGCTTGATGCCCGGCCAGACCTGGTTCAGCGCTTGCCGGAAGGCGGCCTGGATGCGCGCGAGGGCGTCGCCGTTATCGGCCTCGAAACGCAGCACCACCACCGGCGTCGTGTTCGACGGGCGGGCCAGGCCGAAGCCGTCCGGATACTCGACGCGCACGCCGTCGATGGTGACGATCTCGTCGGCACCGTCGAAACGGCCTTCGGCCTTGAGCTTGTCGATCAGGGCGAAGGGTTCGCCCTCGGCCATCTTGATGTTGAGTTCCGGCGTCGACGGCGAGTTCGGCAGCGCTTTCAGCGGCGCATTGACGTCGGCCGAACGGCTGAGGATTTCGAGCAGGCGGGCGCCGGTGTACAGGCCGTCGTCGAAGCCGTACCAGCGTTCCTTGAAGAAGGTGTGACCGGACATCTCGCCGGCCAGCGGGGCGCCGGTTTCCTTGAGCTTGGCCTTGACCAGGGCGTGGCCGGTGTTCCACATCAGCGGTACGCCGCCGTGCTGGCGGATCCACGGTGCCAGCAGGCGCGTGCATTTGACGTCGTAAATGATGGTGCCGCCCGGTACGCGCGCCAGCACGTCGGCAGCGAAGAGCATCAGCTGGCGGTCCGGGTAGATGATTTCGCCGTCCTTGGTGACGACGCCCAGGCGGTCGCCGTCGCCGTCGAAGGCGATACCGATTTCGGCGTCGGTATCCTTGAGCGCCTGGATCACGTCAGCCAGGTTTTCCGGCTTGGACGGATCAGGGTGGTGGTTGGGGAAGTTGCCATCGACCTCGCAATACAGCGGCACGATCTCGCAACCGAGGCGCTTGAACAGTTCCGGCGCGACCGCACCGGCGACGCCATTGCCGCAATCCATGACGATCTTGAGCGGGCGGGCCAGCTTGACGTCGGCGACGATCTTGTCGATGTAGGCGGCGACGACTTCGGCCGAGCGCCGCTGGCCCTGGCCGGACTTGAGATTGCCGGCTTCGATGCGGCGCTTGAGGTCCTGGATCGCCTCCAGCGCCAGGGTGGTGCCGCCGATGACCATCTTCAGCCCGTTGTAATCCGGCGGGTTATGGCTACCGGTGACCGAGACGCAGGAATGGCAGCCGAGTTCGTAGGCGGCGAAATAGGTCAGCGGGGTCGGCACGCAGCCGACGTCGATGGCGTCGCAACCGGCGGCGTTGATGCCGTCCATCAGCGCGCCGGCCAGTTCCGGCCCGGACAGGCGACCGTCACGACCGACGGCGATGGCGGCCTGGCCTTGTTCCAGTGCCAGCGAGCCGAGCGCCTGGCCGACCTGGCGGACGACATCGGCGGTCAGCGATTTGTTGACGATGCCACGGATGTCGTAGGCCTTGAAGATTTCTGCGGGCAGTGGAGTGTTCATGATTTTGGACTATGACGTTTCGAAAAGGAAGAAGTGTAGAAGCCTTTGGGGAAGCCAGTCCAGGCGGCCGGGAAAGCCGCCGCTGACGAAGCCGACGTGACCGCCGGTCGCCGGTTGTTCCAGGCGCACGCAGGGGGCGACGTCGGCAGCGCCGGGCAGGTGGCTGGCCGGCAGGAAGGGGTCGTTGCGCGGGTTGACCGCCAGCGCGGGAACCGC
>DILW01000121.1 GCA_002425245.1 Betaproteobacteria bacterium UBA5582
GTGACTTCGTAGCGTTCGCTGTGCATGCGGTGGTCGGCGATCTTCTCGACGCGCACCGGCCGGTAGGTGCCGGCGCCGACGTGCAGGGTGACGAAGGCGGTATTGACGCCCTGGGCGCGCAGCGTTTCCAGCATCGCTTCGTCGAAATGCAGGCCGGCGGTCGGTGCCGCGACGGCGCCGGGTTCGCGGGCATAGACCGTCTGGTAGCGGGTTTCGTCGGCACCCTCGGCCGGATGCTCGATGTAGGGCGGCAGCGGCAGCGCGCCGTACTGTTCGGCGACAGCCCAGAAATCGTCGCGGTCGACCAGTTCGATGGCGAACAGGTCGCCGTCCTTGCCGGCGCGGCCGGTCATGCGAACGGTGAAAGCGTCGGCCAGACGCAGCCGGCAGCCCGGTTTGGGCGCCTTGCTGGCGCGGATCTGGCACAGCGCGTGCGTCGCATCGACGATGCGTTCGAGCATGATCTCGACCTGGCCGCCGGTGTCCTTGATGCCGAAGAAGCGCGCCTTGATCACCTTGGTGTCGTTGAACACCAGCAGGTCGCCGCCACGCAGCAAGCCGGGAAGCTCGGTGAAGCGGCGGTCTACCTGCTGCATGCCGCAGACGTGCAGCAGGCGGCTGCCGGTGCGTTCGGGAGCCGGATGCTGGGCGATCAGCTCCGGCGGCAGGTGGAAATCGAAGTCGTCTACGGTCAGGGCCGGGCTCTCGGCATCATTCCTCATCGTAATGGTGTTTCCCGCCGAGCTTGTCCATCAGCGCGAAAAGCACGCCGGAAACGACGAAGGTCATGTGCAGGCCGACCTTCCAGCCCAGCTGTTCGTTGGTGTAATCCTCGACGTGCATGAAGGCCTTGAGCAGTTCGATCCCGGAAATGGCGACGATGGAGCCGATCAGCTTCATCTTCAGGTCGGAAAAGCCGACGTGACCCATCCAGCTCGGGCGGTCTTCGGTGTCGCCAGTGTTGATCTTGGAAACGAAGTTCTCGTAACCGGCAAAGATGATGATGATCAGCAGGTTGGCGATCATCACCACGTCGATCAGTGTCAGGATGCCGATGATGACGTCGCTGCCTTCCGCGGTCAGGACCTTGGGCACGAAGTTGAAGAACTCCTTGACGAACTTGACCAGCAAAATGACGATGGCCAGGATCAGCCCGAGATAGAACGGCGCCAGCAACCAGCGGCTGTTGAACATCAGTTGTTCAAGCTTGTGTTCGAGTGATTTCATGGTGGGGATTCATGTTTGTAGGAAGCAGCATATTGTGCAGTGCGGCAAGCGAGAAATCCAGTCGGGTGCTCCCTGGGGAGATGTCCGAGCCGGCCACCGATCCGGCAGATCGGATGCGATGTTTCGATTTTACAGAAGTGACAATCGTCATCACACACGGCAATATCCGTCCCATCGTCAACAGCTAAGCCCGCTTGCCGGGCTTCAACATGGAAATATTCGTACTGCTTGCCCTGATCCTGCTCAATGGTGCTTTTGCCATGTCCGAAATAGCTCTGGTCACCGCCCGCCGGGCGCGTCTGGCCAAACTGGCCGAAGAGGGTGATGGCGCCGCCGTAGTGGCGATCAAGCTAGGCGACGATCCCAACCGTTTCCTGTCCACCATCCAGATCGGCATCACCTCGATCGGCATCCTCAACGGTATCGTCGGCGAGGCCGCGCTGGCCGGACCGCTCGCCCTGTGGCTGCAGTCCTTCGGCGCCGACCAGGACGTCAGCGAGATCGGCGCCACGGTGCTGGTCGTGCTGGTCATCACCTATGTCTCCATCGTCGTCGGCGAACTGGTGCCCAAACGGATCGGCCAGATCAACCCGGAAGGCATCGCCCGCCTGGTCGCCCGTCCGATGAACCTGCTCGCCGTGATGTCGCGCCCCTTCGTTCATCTGCTTTCGAACTCGACCACGGTCCTGCTGCGTCTGATGGGGCAGCGCGAGACCAAGGGCCCGAGCGTGACCGAAGAGGAAATCCACGCCATGCTGGTCGAAGGCTCGGCCGCCGGGGTCATCGAGAAGAATGAGCACGCCATGGTGCGCAATGTCTTCCGTCTCGACGAGCGGCAGATTTCGTCGCTGATGGTGCCGCGCTCGGAAATCGTCTGGCTCGATGTCGAAAACAGCATGGAACAGAACCTGGCCGTCATCACCGAATCCGAGCACGCCCGTTTCCCGGTCTGCCGCGGTGGCCTGGAGAACATCCTTGGCGTGCTCAACGCCCGCCAGTTGCTGGGCAAGACCCTGCGCGGCAGCGAAGCCAGCCTGACCGAGAAACTGCAGCCGGCGGTCTACGTGCCGGAATCGCTGACCGGCATGGAGCTGCTCGAACAGTTCCGTTCCTCCGGCACCCAGGTGGTGTTCGTGGTCGATGAGTACGGCGAAATCCAGGGCATGGTCACCCTGCAGGATCTGGTCGAGTCGGTGACCGGCGAATTCGTCCCCAAGAACAAGGAAGACGCCTGGGCGATCATGCGCGAGGACGGTTCATGGCTGCTCGACGGCCTGATCCCGCTGCTCGAACTGAAGGATACGCTGGCCATGAAGGCCGTGCCCGAGGAAGACAAGGGGCGTTACCACACCCTGTCCGGCATGGTCATGCTGCTGCTCGGGCGCCTGCCGGTCACCGGCGACAAGACGGACTGGGAAGGCTGGTCCTTCGAAGTGGTCGACCTCGACGGCAAGCGCATCGACAAGGTACTGGCCACGCGCCTGCCTGAGGCGGTTGTCGCCGATCCAGCGCCAACCGGCGGCGAGGCCGCTGGCACGGGCGATTCAGCCTAGCGCCACAGGCTCAGCGGCGGATCGGTCATCACTGCGCGCAGGATGTCGCTGCGCGAGACGATGCCAACGATGCGTTCCTGTTCGTCGACGATGGGCAGGGCGGGTAGGCCGCCCTCCAGCATCACCGCGGCAATGCGGCGGATGTCGGTGACTGGCGCGGCAGTGATCACCGGGCTGCGCATCACGTCGGCGACGCGGCGCTGGAGGTTTTCCACCACCCGCCCGGCGTCGATGTCGATCACCGTGAGCAGTTCCCGCTCGCTGACCATGCCGACCAGCCGACGACCTTCATCGACCACCGGCGCCTGCTGAATCTGTTGTTCCTGCAGCAGACGCCAGGCCGCGCTGACCGGGGTCGATTGCTGTACCACGGTCACCGGCCGGCTCATGATCTGGGCCGCGTGAATCAGCGGACCGCGCTCCAGGTCGTCGGGCAGCATCCGGCGGTAGGCGCGTACCGCCTCCTTCTCCAGCAGGCCGCCCGGCGCTTCGACGCCCAGCTCCTCGCCCTTCCTGGCAATGCCAGTGGCCGACAGCGTTTCCGCCAGCGGGTAAATCCGGTTCATGTTCTCCAGCGTGCCGCGGAAAACCTGCCCGGTCATGCCGTAGATCGAGAACATCGGCAACTCCCTTGTTCGGGATGGTGATGACCAGAGGATAGAGCTGTGACCTTCGTACGGTAAATACGGGATCGGGGGAATCACACTTCGGGAATTCCAGTCGCGGTGACAGGAACTTCCAGGCGATTGCTCAAAACAAAAAAGGCTTTCATCGCTGAAAGCCTTTTCATGCAGATATGGTGCCCGAGCCAGACTCGAACTGGCACGCCTTTCGGCGGCGGATTTTGAATCCTAGCTCAGCGCTTGGAAGCGTTGGAACAACTTGGATTCTATGGGTTTTGATAGGAAAAGCAACCCGCAGCGGATCGTTACACCGAAGATTTTTTCGGCATCCATCATTTCAACGTGATGAACATCCGATTCCATCCAATTCCATCCGTTTTTACGGCGCCGAGTTCCCGCAAAACAATGGGCGCAGTTTTGCGCCCGTCGTTTCTATGGTGTCTCTATGGCGGTTCTATGGTTTCAGCCACCACCACGCTCGGTGGTATCTGCCAGCATCGGCGCAATAAAACCGGTGGTTTGCCGGCCGCTACTCTTCGCCAATGATGATTCCATGTACCTGTTCAAACGTCGCCGGATCGTCTGCCAGTGCCTGCAGCGCTCGAGCCTCGAATTCGCTGGCGCACACCCTCACCGGGTAGCGCTGGGGCGCCTTGGCGATTCTTCTTTCAGCAACCAGGCACAGCCGGCGGCGTGCTGGTTCCGGCAATGTTGCCAAGCGCTTGGCGCATCTGGAACAGAATGCGGTGATGAAGTGATCGCCATCAATCTGCCCCGTCATCGTCATGGCGCAGGCATCAATCGGCAGCGTGCAGACAGGGCAAGCCAGGGGCATCGGTGAGAACTCCAAGAATCCCGACGTGTAGCCGTTTTCCACACGGCGCCCGGTGTCGGTATTCGCGGTCAGCCTGCCGGCACCGCGCCGGTGCAATCCCATCTCGAAAGGAGACCATCTCGGCGGATTTATGGGGTTGCTCTCTCAACCCGCCAAGCCCTCATCATTTGCAGGTACGCATCAGCGGATGCCTTGCCGGTCGTTCGATAATGAAATCGTCCAGGGCAAGGCCTTTTTTCCTCAATGCGCAGCGCAATTTCCTGAGTGCGTTCTGTTCAATTTGCCGCACGCGCTCAACTGATACGCCGAGCACGGCGGCAATCTGTGGGTGTGTCATTCCAGCGGTATGGTCTGGCTCGTCATCAATTACTTCCATGCCCCCGACCACTCGGTAAGCAGTTCGCTATCCGGTGCATCAGCAGGAACGCCAGCGTCATCGAGTAGCGCGTCTTTTTCCAGCGGCTTGGATTCGGTGTAGGCGTTGTCGATGAACAACGATGCCGGTCGAGCTGGCTGCAGGCCGCCCAGGACTTTGCAGAAGGCATCGTAGCGGCGCAGGGTGGTTGCCATTTCCTTCAACTGCGGCTCCACTTCTGCGCGGCGGTTCAGCCAGTAGCTACGCCAGTGGCCTGTGCAGGACTCCAGCGCGGTGCGCAACTCGTCTTCGGCTGTCTTTGCCCTGCGGCGAAGCCCCGGTACATCATGGGCCCGGCGCTGGTCCAGGGCGGCGGTCAGTTCTTCGAGTGCTTTCGAGTATTCGACCTCCGCCTTCTGCAGCTTGGCGACGGCGGCGTGGTAGGCCTTGGCGGGTGATTTTTCGAACATCATGCGACACCTCGGATGGCGTGGCGCGAGACCATCGCGGCGCCAAGGTCGGAACCAGCGCGGATCGTGAAGCCATCGACTTCAACTGGGGTCTTTTGCGGTTCCAGACGAACCGGGGTTTTGCTGCCAGCAAGGCGGATCGCCGAGACGACCGGCTGAATGCCTGCATCAGGCAGCAAGAACCATTCTCCAGTCGGCAGGTGGGCAGTTGCGGTCACCAAGATTTGGTCACCCATGCCGGCTTCGTGCACCGTCTTCTTGCAGCGATACTCCATGTCCGCAGAGACAATCAGGTGGGCGGCGTCAAGGTCGGAAATGTCGTCATCCTGCATCGTCATGCCACGGCGCAGCGCGGCAAGTGCGTTCGCGAAATTGCTGTTCTCATCGAAGCTGCCGAACAGGTTGCCGAACTCCGCGTGAAACACCGGCATGCCATCGCTCAGCGTCGGGTTTTCGCGAAGCGCGGTGTAAACGAGCTTCGCTTCGGTCTGTGCCGCTGCAGCGCCATAGGCGGCCAGCGCCGTTTGAATCAGGGAAGCCTGGTCATTGATGACCAGCTCGCGGGAGAAAAGCAGATTGTTGGCAAAGCTCGCCAACTGGCCAGAGCTAGCGTTCTGCATGGTAACGCGGCCCATTTGCACTTCGCCGTATTCGCCAACGCGTTGCAGCGCGGTGCCGATGGAGATATCAGCGATATCGACCGGCTGAAAATCCTTGGCTTCAATCGTGCCAGTAAAAGCCAGGTGCGAGGCTGCCTTTTCGTACCGACGAACGGCAAAGGTCTGCGCGGCGGTGGCAACAATGCCGGCGAAGTCGCCGGTCGAAATGCCGCGCGACACGACATAGCGGCGGTCGGTGTTGCTGGCGTGCCCCGTGTGGCCACACATCGCGGCAATATTGCTCAGGGGGGTATCGCCGAATTTCACCGCCAGCGGGTGCATTGCTTTGGGAGAGTGGCCCAGGGCGGCGAGGATTGCGTCGACAGCGGCTTCCCGCATGTCTTGGGAGAGAACTTGGTTCATGGAGTTGTCCTTTTGGTGTAGAGGTGCCCCATGATCGCGCCGGTTGTACTGACGCTGCCGGCGATTCGCGTCAGTTCAACAGGTCAAAGAGTTTGCGCTGAGTGCGTGGGCCTCTGTGCCCGGTTGATATCGCGGCATGAATCGCATCATCAAGAGCTGACAGTTCGCGGCTGTGATCTACCTGCAGCATCGGTGCGATGCGCGTCTCGAAGTGCCTGATTGCTTTTGCCAGGCGCCCGGCAACTGCCCAGGTCGACAGGCCGGGAATCTGCTGGCGGATGACGGCAGCGGCATCGCGCAGGGCAGCATTGTGTTCGCGGATGCGCCGCGCTCGATCCAGCTTCAGCGCTGCCTCGATGCTTTCGCCGCGTTTCCAGGCAGCCATGCCGGCGGCGATCCATTCGAGCACGTCGCCGTCGAACTGGCCACGGGCGGCACGGTCGGCGAGATTGGCGCTCATGGGCTTTCAGCCGCGTTGACGTCGCCGTCGTCTGGTTGATCTTCATCGCCATCTGTCAGGCTGGCCAGCGTCATCGATGCGGCCATATTTCGACACTTGGCAATGTCGACTTCGATTGCCTGGAGTACGTCACTACCAATCCCCGGCACCCGGCGGCGAACAAGCCCGGGGATCGTATCGAGGATCTTCCCGACCTTTACCCCAACGGCAGCAAGCACCATTTCCATGTCAGAGACTGGGGCCAGCTCGCCGCGCCGCTCAGCGTTCTGCATCGCCACCTTGTCGGCCTGCTCTTTGGCAAGGCGGGTGCGTTCTGCAATGAGTTCTGCCGAACCCTCTGGGGATGCTCGGCCGGCGGCAATCTCCCGAATGTGGCCGCAGTATTGATGCAGCCACTGCCTTGCACTACCGCCGGGAGAAAGAACGCCTCTGTTCAGTAGGCTCGAAACCGTCTGCTGGCTGACTCCGATCAACTCGCCAAAGTCTTCCTGGCTCATCTGGACATTGAGATTAACCATACAACCCCCCTTATGAATAGGATTTGACTAGAGAACAAACGGGGTGCGAATTACCCGCGCTAGGGGTGGCTGGGGAGGACCCGCGATTCATAGGCCGCACTCCTTGAGCATTTGGTTCATGTGCTTGTCCGGTGCCGTGGTATTGCTGGCGCTCGGCTGCCTCAATCCGCACCGACGACAACCAGCATCCGTTCAAACAAAGCAGCATGCTATCGGGCTGAAATGAAGCGGGACATTTAGACCGGGACAGCGGGACAAATCGGGACAAATCGGGACAGCCCGAAAACCCAGGACCGGGACATAACGGGACACACCCCTTTAGGGGTGTCCCGTCCTGTCCCGCTGTCCCGCAGTGATGATGTGTCCCGCTCATGTCTCGGTCACCAATGAATGGAAGTAGAGACTCCAGCCCCGATTGAAAGCCTTGCGTTTGGCTTCTTTGTCGTCGCTTGGGTACAGTGCATAAAAGGATGTGCGAACAATTTCCTTCTGATTGCTGCCGCATACATCCACCGCCTTGCGGATGTAATCGAGCGCCTTGCTGCCGCGCTCGGCGCCAGGTGCATCTTGGCTGATGCCATGGCCGTCAAGCTTGACTAGCACGGCCGATGAATCCGGCCGGCCTTTGGCGTCCAGTAGATCAAGCTCCACGCCACGCAGAGCGAAGCGCTGAGGCTCAGGCGATGCAGCATCCTTCATCTTCGTGCAGGACAGCAGCCGGGTTTTGTCAGCTTCAACGGTGACGCAGAACTCATGATCCATCGCCGCTTTAATCGAGGATGAACCGCGGCTTCTGTCCGCCTTGCTGTGCCCGCTGTGATGGACGATGACCACCGCGGCGCCAAGCTCATGGCGCATTACGTCGATGTGATTCAGGAACTGCCCGAAGTCGGCGGCGCTGTTCTCGTCGCCGCCGCCAAAGTTCCGGTGCAAGGTGTCAATCACTATCAGGGCCGGCTTGCCATTTGCCTTGGTCAATTCCCTCACTGCCTGGATGACATCCTTGGCGCTCTCGGCATCCATCAGGGCGGCCGGACGATCAGAGAAGAACAGCGGCGACCCGCTGATTGATGCCTCGTTCATGATCTCCCAAGCGCGAAGGCGGCGACAGAAACCGCCGAAGCCTTCGCCGGCCAGAAAGAAGACCGGGCCTGCCACGGTCTCAAGGTCGCTCCAGCGCTTACCGGTGGCGATGCTGCAAGCCCAATCGATGACGAAGAAGGATTTGCCGGCTGTCGATTCTCCGAAGACAAGCGATATGCTGTTTTCTTGAATGAATCCATCGATCAACCATGGCGCCGGCTTGTAGTTCTTGAACATTTCATCGACGCGGACAAAGCGCAGCCTGTTGCGCTCGACTTTGTTCATCCGGCTGTCCAGATCAACAAGCCCACTCGGCAGGGTAATGATGGGCGCCTCATGCGGCATTGCATTCCCCTTGCGCCGTGTGGAGATGATGCAGCAGGTCGTCATTCCAGTCGTTACCGTGCTCGGGCCTGACGATCCAGGCGGCAACACCATCATTGACCAGCCGGCCGGCCAGGCGTTGCGCGGCACGCTCGCCGGCCGGGTCGTTGTCGGCGGCGATATACACCCGCTCTACCCCCTCAGGGATCCACACTGAAGGCATGAGCGACGCGGACAAGGCAGCCCAGCACGGACAGCCGGTCAGCCGCGTGAAAGCAAGGGCGGTTTCAATACCCTCCGCAATCGCCAGGCGATCCCCGTCTGGCTTACCCAGGCGAACAGCGGCGCCGGAAAGCTCGCCGGCCTTCATGAGTTTCTTGGACGGAAGCCCGTCGACAGAAAACTTCCGACCATCTTGTTCAAGATAGATTCGATGCAGGCCGGCGCCCATGCCGTCAGGCCGTTGAATCCTGGCGATCAAAGCGGGAAAGCGACCAATGAATTCAGGTTGCCCGTCATCGCCTTGCTTCCAGTACGGAAGGGCAGGATGAAAGCGCAGGGAATCAGCCTCGGCAGGAATGAGCAAGCCACGCCGATGCAGGTACATTCCGGGCGGGTTCGCAATGGTGACCGGCTTGCCTTCGTGCCAGGCTCGCGCCGCTTTTTCCTTTACCTTCAGCCAGTCGGCAGCAGGGGCAGGCGGCGGCGCAGTCGGCCGGGTGATGGGTGTTCGGTATTCGCCGCCACCATCAGCCAGCCCAAGGGCTTGCGCAACATGCCGCGTGGCGGTTTTGAAGTCACAGGCAAGCACATGCTGAATTAGGGCGAATCCATCGCCGCCGCCATTCTCGTGACCACGACAGGAAAACGCGCCAACTTCAGACTTGCGATTGAACTGGAAGCGATCATGCCCGCCACAGCCAGGGCATGGACCGTTCTTGCCTGTAAGGGCATCGCTGCCGATGATCTTGGTCAGGACTTCAAGCCAGTGACCACGTGTGGCCAGGCGGATATCGTCAAACGATTGGTGCTTCATTTGCTGCACCGCCTCTCCCGGCTTGTATCGCTGCCATCCTGGCCCACAGTTCACCCTTGGCCTTGCGGTAAGCAGCCTTTGCCGTCTCTTCCGTCTTTTTGGCTTGCGTTAGTTGGAACCTAGCCCTGCCCAGGGCTACGCTTGCCCGGTGCAAGCTCATTTCCAACTGGTGCAGGGTGCGCGGTTCTTTTTTGCGGGTGGTGGTCATGCGCCGCCCCGCTCTGCTTGGGCCATGATGCGCTGGTACTCAGGCCAGAAGCGGGTTTTGTGCAGGAAAATATGCACCCCAACTCGGGCCATTGCTCCGGCCTCGATCAATTCCTTTTGGATTGGCCGGGTGTGGTAGTGCAACATTTTGTCACTACCGAATACGGGTTTGCCGTATTCAAGAAACCACGTCTTTAGCGGTAAAAAATCAACGGGTCTTGTTTCGGTCATTTTCTATTCTCCAAATTAGCGTCCGGCTGGCGGCTTGGGACGGTTTGGAGAATATCGATTCAAATCATGGTGTTAAATTCACCAGGTGACGACAAATATATATTAATCGTGATGAAGGGTAATTACTTTGGGCGTCCGGCTTTGAACTTAAGGGCAGGAACGACCTCTTTTGCCCATTTCTTCAGTGTGGTGTGCGGTATGTGAGCCAAGGATGGTTCGTAGCCTTCGATGTTCAGCAGGTCACAGATATTCGATATTTCTCGGCCACCTTCAACGCAGCATTGAACATGCTGCTGCCAGGAAGATTTTTGTTTCTGATCACCCCGAAAACTAAGCGCGTGTTTTGCAGCTTCTGTGCGAATTTTTTTAGCCAGTTCACTCGAGACGTGCTTACTTAGCATCTCCCCAAAATCTTGGAGCATGGCCGCGAATTGAAGCGCCTGAGCAGCTTCGACGGCTGCTGTTACGCACTCGCCGAGGTTGTCTCCGTCATCAATGATATCAACCGCATATTCGAAGCGTTCGAGCGCAAATACGGCCGCTTCGGTGAGATCGTTTGGTCGATATTTTTGAGAGCCTGCGTAGCGCAACGCTTCATCAGCGGACGTGAATTTAATTCCTGTTCCCTGAGAAAAAACGCGGAGCGCCGATTCCTTCAATTGGTTTAACTTGCCGAATGCCGTGTTCACGTAGCGCTCCTTCGCAGCGCCCCTCAAAAGATGCCACCCCAGGCGGGTGAAGGTTTCCCGCTTTTCGGTTCGCGGGCCTAGGGGTGGCGTGCTCATTTTAGCCTTTTGTCATCGCTTACCGGGCGTGCGGACCGGCCGGCGGGAGGGTAAAGGTAGGTACAAACTTCGGGCGGCACCAAACAAGACGCAGGCTTGCCCGGCGCTGAATAGCCTGTGCTTCCATTTCCTGTCGAAGGTGCCGGTCAATACGTGGTGCCCTTGGCAATGCTTTCATGCGGGCTTCCCATGCGTTGCGGCGGGACCAATAATCTGCACGCCTTTTTTCTCCTACTTCTTCGGGCACGGTGATGCTGACTTCAAAATGATTCTTGCTGATTTTTTTGACGACCATCGTACCGGCTGAATTCGCTTGGTGTCGGGCTTTCTGGCCGCCACTTTTTGGCGTTGTGCCGTCTGCGTAAAATGTTTGGCTCATGGCACACATCCCGGGCATACCAGGAAAACGACCTGCAGGGACAAGGCCAGAAGCAGTAAGCGCCTCGGCGGTACCTCGATATTCGTCATGCCATGTGTTTTCTCTGAACAATACGCCGGCGGCGTATGGGTGCCAGTCTTCTTCTCCCCATGCTGATTGGCGTTCTGGATGCTCGATTCTTGCGATGTAGGGAAAGTCTCCCCATGTGCAAATTTTCAATTCGCACGCAAACCCCCTGGGGTCTTCGGTTTTTACGGTTTTTTTGTTAGCCCCCGGCTCGCCTGGGAAAGGCTTGCCAACACCGATGCCCATGCGCTGGAGGACTTCCTTCCCTCCATAAATCACGTCTCCCCAAGGGAGCTCTTCGTAGCTGTAGCCTAGACCGTCGGCCGTATAAAAGACTTTCATAATCATGCCCCTGCAAAAACGTTGTTGATGGTTTTGGCGCGTCCCTTGATGCACAGATGGCTGTAACGGCGGGTCATCGCCAGGGTACGGTGGCCAGCGTGTTCGGCGATGGCGAGGATATCGACGCCGGCCTGTGCAAGGCGCGAGCAGCTTGTATGCCGCAGGGTGTGGAAGGTGACGCCCTCAAGCCCCGCCAGCTTGCAAGCCTCGGCAAAGCTGTGGCGGAAGTCGTGGGGCACGTTTTCACGGTTGCCAACGAAGATCAGGTCATCTTCCATCGTTCGAACGCGGCGCATTCGCCGGAATTCCGCTACCAGGTCGGGCGTGATTGGTGAAACGTGGGCGTCTCCGTTCTTGGTCCGCTCGACGCGGACATGCGGCGCATCGGTATCGAGAATGACATCACCCCAGCGCAGGCCGAGCAGGGCGCCACGGCGCAAGCCGGTGACGATGGCCAGGCGAATGATCAGCGGCAGCAGCACCCAGGTCTGCAGCCGCGCGGCATCCATGAGGCGCTGTTCTTCCTCTGCACTCAGGAAACGCACCTTGCCGGGGTGTTCCTCGTGCTGGGGGATATCGGCAAAGGGTGAAGTCCAGCCGCGCGGCAACAGGCGTTTCTGCCGGGCAAAGCGGATCATCGATTGCATTGCCATCCGGTAACGGTTGATCGTTGGCCCGGATCGGGGCTTGCCGCTGTTGCTTGGGGTTGCTTCGAGCTCGGCCAGAACGCGGTCGACGTCCTCAGGCGTTAAGTCAGCCAGGGGCGTTGCACCCAGGCGATCCACCCAATACTGCAGGCGGGGTTTGTACATACGGTCGCGCACCGGAGTGAGCGACAGGAAAACCGCCGCGATTTCCGCGACTGTTTCGGGAGTTTTGAAACCATTCTGCATTTGGACATCCTCCAAATCCGCATCGGATTGAAAAAATGTCCCAACGGCCGCCAAGCCTTGTCAGATGGTGCCCCGAGCCAGACTCGAACTGGCACGCCTTTCGGCGGCGGATTTTGAATCCGCTGCGTCTACCGATTCCGCCATCGGGGCGAATGGAGCGCGGATTATCCCCGAATCACTTCTTTGGTTCAAGCACTTCCGGGCAGGGGAAGGCCTTGGACAGGGCGCCGGCGACCAGGGTGGCGGTGCTCGTGCTGGTTTCGGGCGGTACGCGTTCGACATGGATGACCACGGCGCGGACCAGGCGCAGCGACAGGTCGGGCGTATTGGGCAGGCAGAAGGCGTTGAGGCGGACGCCGACTTTCTCGGCGAGGAAGTCGCTGACCGCGTAGCCGTCGGCAAAACCGGCGACGTAGGCGATGCAGCGGTTGGCGCGCATGGCGACGTAGGGGTCGTTGCCCCGTTCCCCGGCCTGCAGGCGTTCGGCACTGCGGCAGTCTTCCAGCATTTCCTGGGCGGTATAGGCGTGGGCATGGCCGGCAAAGAGGGCGGCGCAGAGGATGAGCAGGCGGAATGTCATGGGGTCTCGAACCAGGATAGTGTTTGGTGAAGGGCGACCACGGTGCCGACGACGATTAGCGCCGGTGGCTTGATCCCCGACTCGGCGATGCGCGCCGGCAGACAGGCCAGCGTGGCCAGCAGCGTCTGCTGGTCGGGCAGGGTGCCGCGGCGGACAATGGCGGCCGGGGTGTGCGGCGGCAGGCCGTGGGCGATCATCTGCCGGCAGATTTCCTCGGCGCCGCCGACGCCCATGTAGAAGACCACGGTCTGCCCGGGACGGGCGAGTGCCGGCCAGTCGAGGTCGATCGTATGGTCTTTCAGATGGCCGGTGACGAAGGTTACCGACTGGGCGTGCTCGCGATGGGTCAGCGGGAAGCCGGCGTAGGCCGCACAGCCGGCGGCGGCGGTGACGCCGGGGACGACCTCGAAGGGAATGCCGGCGGCGTGCAGGACTTCCAGCTCCTCGCCGCCGCGGCCGAAGATGAAGGGGTCGCCGCCCTTGAGGCGGACCACGGCCAGTCCTTCACGGGCCAGATCGACGAGCAGATGGTTGATTTCCTCCTGCTTCAGCGTGTGCTTGGCCGCCTTCTTGCCAACGTAGACCTGGCGGGCCACGGCCGGGAACAGCGCGCGCACGCCCTCGCCGACCAGATGGTCGTAGACGATGGCGTCGGCGCTGCCGATCAGGCGGGCGGCCTTGAGCGTCAGCAGGTCGGGGTCGCCGGGGCCGGCGCCGACCAGCCAGACCTTGCCGCCGCTCACTGGCGGGTTTCGGCGATGCGCCGCTCGATGTGGGCGAGCGCTTCCTCGACCTGGTCGATCAGGATCAGGCACAGGTCGCCGGGTTGCAGCCTGGCGAGCGCCGTGTCGATGGCGAGGAATTCGCCGTTGATCGCTTCGACATGGCGGACCCGCGTCGACTTGGCCAGGCCGTCGCGCAGCAGGCCGATCACTTCGCCGTCGGCGCGGCCGCGCTGGCAGGCATCTTGATAGAGGACGACCTCGTCGAAGGCTTCGCCGAGGATTTCGGTTTGCTGGCGGATGTCCTCGTCGCGCCGGTCGCCGGCGCCGCTGATGACGACTAGGCGCTTGTTCGCCGGCATCGCCTCGACGGCGCCGACCAGGGCGAGCATGGCGTCCGGGTTGTGGCCGTAGTCGGCGATCAGGGTGGCGCCACGGTAGTCGAAGACGTTGAAGCGGCCGGGGGCGGTCGCCGCGTCGCTGACGAAACCGGCTAGCGCCCGTTCGACGGTGTCCCAGTCGTAGCCGAGCGCCCAGGCGGTGGCGACAGCAGCCATCACGTTCTCGATCTGGAAGCCGATGGTGCCATTGCGCGTCAGCGGCACCCGCGACAGCGGGATGCGATGCTTGCGCCGGCCTTCGCCACAGACGATGTCGCCCTGTTCGACGTAGAGCACGCGCTTGCCCTGGGCGCGGTGCGTGGCCAGCACCGGGTGGGTCGGATCGATGGCGAAGAAGCAGACGTGGCCCGAGCAGTGCGGCGCCATCGCCGCCACCACCGGGTCGGCGGCGTTGAGCACGGCGATGCCGGTGGGCGCGACGTTCTGGACGATGACGCGCTTGATCACCGCCAGGTCATGCACGGTGGTGATGTAGTTGAGGCCGAGGTGGTCGCCCAGGCCAATATTGGTGACCACGGCGACGTCGCACATGTCGAAGCCGAGACCCTCGCGCAGCAGGCCGCCGCGCGCCGTTTCCAGGACCGCCGCGTCGACGTCGGGGTGGGCGAGCACGTTGCGCGCGCTGCGCGGGCCGGAGCAGTCGCCGTCGTCGATGCGCTTGTTCTGCACGTAGATGCCGTCGGTGCTGGTCATCCCGACGCGCAGGCCGTTGGCTTCGAAGATGCGGCCGATCAGCCGGCTGGTGGTGGTCTTGCCGTTGGTGCCGGTGACCGCGACGACCGGGATGCGGCCATTGTCGCCGTCGGGATACATCATGCCGACGATCGCCTCGCCGACCGGGCGGCCCTTGCCGAACGAGGGATCGAGGTGCATGCGCAGGCCGGGCGCGGCATTGACTTCGACGATGCCGCCGCCTTGTTCTTCGAGCGGCTTCAACATGGTGTCGCAGACGACGTCGATGCCGGCGATGTCGAGGCCGACCGTCTGCGCGGCGGCGATGGCGGCGGCGGCGAGTTCCGGATGCACGTCGTCGGTGACGTCGGTGGCGCTGCCGCCGGTCGACAGGTTGGCGTTGTTGCGCAGGACGACGCGGACGCCGCGCTCGGGAACCGATTCGGCGCTGTAGCCCTGCTCGGCGAGGCGGGCCAGGGCGATGTCGTCGAAGCGGATCTTGGTCAGCGAGGTGGCGTGGCCGTCCGAGCGGCGCGGGTCGCGGTTGACGATGTCGACCAGTTCGCGGACCGAGTGCGTGCCGTCGCCGATGACCAGCGGCGGATCGCGGCGGGCGGCGGCGATCAGCTTGTCGCCGATGACCAGCAGGCGGTAGTCGTGGCCGGGCAGGTAGCGCTCGACCATGATGTCGTCGCGGAACTCGATGGCGACGCGGTAGGCGCGGCGCACCTGTTCCTCGGTCGTCAGATTGACCGAGATGCCCTTGCCCTGGTTGCCGTCCTGCGGCTTGACCACCACCGGCAGGCCGATTTCCTGGGCGGCGGCCCAGGCGTCGTCCTCGTCGGCGACCGGGCGGCCGGTCGGCACGGCGACGCCGGCGGCGTGCAGCAACTGCTTGGTCAGTTCCTTGTCCTGCGCGATCGATTCGGCAATGGCGCTGGTGTGGCTGGTTTCCGCGGCCTGGATGCGTTTCTGCTTGCTGCCCCAGCCGAACTGGACCAGGCTGCCCTGGGTCAGGCGGCGGAAGGGAATGCCGCGGGCGACGGCGGCGGCGACGATGGCGCCGGTCGAGGGACCGAGGCGGATGTCCTCGTCGAGCTCGCGCAATTCCTTGAGGGTGGCGTCAAGGTCGAAGGGGGTGTCGTCGAGCGCTGCCCGGCAGAGCTGTTCGGCGCGCTCGAAGGCGATCCGGCCGACATCCTCCTCGGTGTATTCGACGACCACCTGGTAGACACCGTTTTCGACGGTCTGCGCCGTCCGGCTGAAGGTGACCGGGCAGCCGGCCTGGGCCTGCAGGCCGAGGGCTGCGAACTCCAGCGCGTGGGCCATCGAGACGGTGTCGAGGTGATCGGTCGGGATCAACTCGCCGAGCTCCGGGAAACGGGCGCGCAGGCGGGTTTCGAAACCGGGCAGGTCGGCGATGGCGCACTCGGCGCCGGTGCAGGTGACGATGGCCTGGATGGCGGTGTGGCGGCTCCACAGGTTGGGGCCGCGCAGGGCACGGATACGGGAAACGTCCATGGCTGCTTCCTTGGGTCAGATACGGCTGGCGACGCTGGCCGACTTGCGGGCACGGCGCGGCAGCAGGGCGAAGGGATCGGCGAGGTCGAGACCGAAGGTCTTGATGCCGGTAACGATGACATCCTGGGTCAGGCCGAGGGCCCAGCCGGCGGCGACGGCGGCGAGCACGTTGGCGATGGTTTCCGGCTTCCTGGCCTTGCCGATGGCTGGAATGTCGCCCAGCCGGCAGAGACGGATCTCGTCCTGACCGGTACCCAGGTAGATCCGGCTTTCGCTGACGTAGACGGCACGACCGCCGGCCGCCAGGTGCTGATCCAGGGCCGGGCAGTCAGGGTCGGCGGCGAACAGGATGACGCCGCCGTCGCACAGGTCGGCCAGGTCGGCCACCTGCGGGTCGCAGGCGTTGAGCACGGCGTAGCCGCTGCTGAGCACGACGTCGACCTGGGTACGGTAGGTGGCGCGCCAGGTCGTGAAGAACTCGCCGCCAGTCGGCTGGATGTCCCAGCGCGAGAGGTCTTCGGCGTCGGGCAGGATGTTGGTGACGATGCCGACCGCGCAGCGGTCGTAGGGCAGGCCTTCGCCGAGGATGACGCGGCCGCCGTTCTCGATCACCGCCGCTTCGACGGCGCGGTTGAGCAGCAGCCGGCGACCGCCGGCAAAGTTGGCGGCGTCCTGCTTCTGCACCCGGCGGCGGCCGAGGAAGACGCCGTCGCTGCAGGCCAGGCCAAAGGCGCGCCCGGAGAGGTGGAGGAGCTGGGCAACGAGGTGCGCAACCGGCGTCTTGCCGCGCGAGGCGGGGACGCCGATCCCCGGAATGCGGCCGCTCGGGTGC
>DILW01000009.1:0-15117 GCA_002425245.1 Betaproteobacteria bacterium UBA5582
GGCCAGGCCGACGGCGTTGATGGCGCCGGCCGAAGTGCCGCAGATGATCGGGAAGGGATTGCGCCGCCGTTGCCGGCCGGCCAGCTTGCTCACCGCCAGCAGCACGCCGACCTGGTAGGCGGCGCGGGCGCCGCCGCCGGTCAGTACCAGTGCAGTCGGCTGGCCGTGATTGGGCATGGAATGAGGATTCGCCAAATGAGTGCGGAATTATACAATGCAGGCATGCTCACTACCGACGATCACAGCCGCGCCAGCGCCGGCCTCCGCTATGTCTACCCGGTTGTCTCGCGCCGCGCCGGCGGCGTTTCGGTGGGCGTCAATCTCAATCCGAACAACGCCTGCAACTGGGCCTGCCTGTATTGCCAGGTCGAGGGGCTGACGCGCGGCGGGCCGCCACCGCTTGACCTCAATCTGCTGGAAAGCGAACTCAGTGGTTTCCTTGAGGCGGCGATCCATGGCGATTATCTGGTCCGTCACGTGCCACCCGCTGCCCGGCGGCTCATGGATGTGGCCTTTTCCGGCAACGGCGAGCCGACTTCGGCCCCCGAGTTCGCCGATGCCGTGACGCGGGTGGGGCTGGTGCTCCGGCGTTTCGGCCTGAGCGTGCCGGTGCGCCTGATCACCAATGGCAGTCTGCTGCACCGGCCGGCCGTACAGAACGGCATCCGCCAGCTGGGCGAGCTCGGCGGTGAGGTCTGGTACAAGCTGGATCGGGCGACGGCGGGCGAAGCTGCCGAAATCAACGGCGTCGCCTGGGTGCCGGAAAAGGCGGTGCGCAATCTGGAAAGCTGCGCCGCGCTGGCGCCGACCTGGGTGCAGACCTGCTGGTTCGCCCTCGACGGCCAGGCACCATCGGCGGCGTCGGCCGATGCCTATTGCCGCCTGTTGCAGCCGCTGGCCGAGAAGCTGGCCGGAGTACACCTCTACGGCTTGGCGCGGCCATCGATGCAACCAGCGGCGCCAAGGCTGACGGCCTTGCCGGTCGAAACCCTGCAGCAGTTCGCTGCGCAGATCGAAAAAAATACGGGCCTGCGGGTGATCGTCTCACCCTGAGGCCCGTCGTGGCTGTTGCGCCCCTTCCGGGGCGTCAATCAGGCTGCCTTCTTGGCGTGGTTGCGCGCCGACTTCTTCAGCGACTTGTACAGCTCAGGCTCCTGAGCCTTGATGTACTCGACGATTTCCAGGTCTTCGCGCTTGACGGTGCGGATGTCGATCTGCTCGACGTGAACCAGACGGAGCAGTTCGCGTACCGGCTTGGGCATGTTGCGGCCGCTCTCGTAACGCGAGCCGCCGCTCTGGGTCACGCCCAGGGCCGACCAGAACTGTTGTTGATTGAGGCCGAGCTTGCGGCGAATTTCGCGGGCGTCGATCTTTTCGATGGTTTTGACAGATGTCATGGAAATCTCTCCTTGGAGTAAATGGGGTTTTATCTAACTGTCTTGTGACGGTATAACTTACGTCATAAGAAAAATTCTATATGCAACTATGACGTTCGGCAAGTACCAAAGCTATAAATTTTGTTAAAGACGGCGATAGTTTTTTTCTCTCACCTGTCATTGCCTCCGTGCGGGCGATGGCAGTCCTCCGCGCGCGGGCCTTTGCGATTTTCTGCGCTTAATCTAAGATCGCCTGGACAAGCCAATGCGGCATCAAGGAGAGAACAATGCAGGTCAGGGAAATACTCAGTGTCAAGGGTGGCGCGCTCTATACCGCAACACCGCAGCAGACGCTGGCTTCGGCCATCGCCACCATGGCCGACCTCGATGTCGGTTCGCTGGTGGTGATGGACGCCGGGCGCATGGTCGGCATCGTCACCTTCCGCGAAGTGCTCAAGGCGCTCAAGGCGGCCGGCGGGCAGGGAACCGAAGTGGCGCTGGGCGAGGTGATGGTGGCCAATCCGGTAACGGCCTATCCCGACATGGAGGCCAATGACCTGCGCCGCTTGATGATCGAAAAGCACTCGCGCTACCTGCCGGTGGTCGATCAGGGGCAGCTGCTTGGCGTCATTTCCTTCCTCGATGTGGCCAAGGCAGTGCTCGAAGAGCAAAGCCTGGAAAACGCCATGCTCAAGAGCTACATCAAGAACTGGCCGGACGAGGCGCCGGCCTGAGTGCCAGCCTGCTGGTGGCCGGGAGCGGCGTGCTAAACTCCGCCCTCCCGAAAATGGTGTGAATTCATGTCCGGCAATACCTTTGGCACCCTGTTCACTGTAACTTCCTTTGGCGAATCGCACGGCCCGGCGATCGGTTGCGTCGTCGACGGCTGCCCGCCAGGGCTGGCCTTGTGTGAGGCCGACATCCAGGCCGAACTGGACCGGCGCAAGCCGGGGACCTCGCGCCATGTGACCCAGCGGCGCGAGCCGGATACCGTCGAGATCCTGTCCGGCGTCTTCGAGGGCAAGACCACGGGTACGCCGATTGCCCTGCTGATCCGCAATCAGGACCAGCGCAGCAAGGATTACGGCAACATCGCGACGACTTTTCGTCCCGGTCACGCCGACTATACGTATACCCAGAAGTACGGTTTCCGCGATTACCGCGGCGGCGGCCGTTCTTCGGCCCGTGAGACGGCGGTTCGCGTCGCCGCCGGGGCGATCGCCCGCAAGTGGTTGAAGGAGCGTTACGGCGTCAGCATTCGTGGCTGGATGAGCGCGCTTGGGCCGATCGAGATTCCTTTCGTCAGCGCCGACGACATCGACGGCAACGCCTTCTTCGCCCCCAACGCCGCGCTGGTGCCGACGCTGGAAAGCTACATGGACGACTTGCGCAAATCGCTCGATTCGGTCGGCGCGAAGATCACGGTGACTGCCGACGGCGTGCCGCCGGGCTGGGGCGAGCCGGTGTTCGACCGGCTCGATGCCGAGATCGCCTACGCGATGATGGGCATCAACGCGGTCAAGGGGGTCGAGGTCGGCGACGGTTTCGCCTCGGTTGCCCAGAAGGGCAGCGAGCACGGCGACGAGATGACGCCGCAGGGCTTTGCCAGCAACCACGCCGGCGGCATTCTTGGCGGTATTTCGACCGGCCAGCGGATCGTCGTCAACATGGCGATCAAGCCGACTTCGTCGATTGCCCAGGCGCGCCGTTCGATCGATATCGATGGCAACGCGGTCGAGGTGGCGACCCAGGGGCGGCACGATCCCTGCGTCGGCATCCGGGCGACGCCGATTGCTGAGGCGATGCTGGCGCTGGTGCTGATCGATCACGCGCTGCGTCACCGGGCGCAGTGCGGCGACGTCGTGTGTACGACGCCGCGCCTGCCCGGTTGAATATTTCCACGGGCTGGCCCTGGCGGTCGGCCATGTCTACTAGAAGGGGAGCATCATGCAGGTTGACCATCACGATCTACTCAGCGAATTCCCGGAGTTCGCCGATGCCATCGCCGCCCTGAAGGCGGGTAATGCGCTGTTTTCGCGCCAGCTTGCCAGCTACAACCGGCTGACCGGCAAGGTCGAGGACCTCGAAGAGCACGACATGCCGGTTGCCGACTTCACGCTGGAAGACATGAAGAAGCAGCGGGTCAAGCTCAAGGACGAGCTCTACCACCTGCTGCTGGCTTTCCGCGCCGGCCAGCAGTCCGCCCGCTGAGCCGGCCCCGGCCCGTCGACCACCATCCTTGGAGCGCGGCATGCATGCCCTGCCGCACTGGCGTCTGTCGGGCTACTACTTTTTCTATTTCGCCTTCATCGGCGCCTTCTCGCCGTACTTCGGGCTCTATCTCCAGTCGCTGAGTTTCTCGGCCTGGGACATCGGCCTGCTGATGTCGCAGATGCAGTTGATGCGCCTGTTCGGCCCCAATCTGTGGGGCTGGCTGGTCGATCATTTCGGTCACCGCCTGGCCGTCATCCGGCTGGCCGGGGCGGTCGGGCTGGCCGGCTTTCTCGCCTTCTTCTGGCTGGACCGCCTGCCCGGCATGCTGGTCGCCATGGCGGTGCTGGCGCTGTTCTGGAGTGCCGCGCTGCCCTTGGTCGAAACCCTGACTTTCGATCACCTGCGCGAGGATCGTGGGCGCTACGGCAAGATTCGCGTGTGGGGCTCGGTCGGCTTCATTGTCGCGGTGATGGGTACCGGTGCCTTGCTCGATTGGGTGGCGCCGGTCGGTGTGCTCTGGGTCTGCGCTTTCATCCTGCTCGGCATCCTGGCCTTCGCCCTGGTGCTGCCGGAAGCGCCGGTACATGTGTCGACCGGCGAAGAAACGCCGATCCGCGACATCCTGCGCCAGCCGCGGGTGCTGGCGCTGATGGGCGCGTGTTTCGCCATGTCGGCAGCGCATGGCGGTTTCTACGTGTTCTACTCGATTCACCTGAGCGGCCACGGCTATGCCAAGACGGCGGTCGGTCTGCTCTGGTCGCTCGGCGTCGTCGCCGAGATCGGCGTATTTCTGCTGATGGCGCGGATCACCCGCCGCTACAGCCTGCGCGACATCCTGCTGCTGAGTTTTGCCGCGGCCGTGCTGCGCTTCCTGCTGATGGGCTGGGCGGTCGAGTCGGCGGCGGCGATGATCTTCGTCCAGTTGCTGCACGGCCTGACTTTCGGCGCCTACCATGCCGCCGCCATCGCCGCAGTCAACCAGTGGTTCCCCGGTAAGGCCCAAGGGCGCGGGCAGGCGCTTTATTCCAGCCTGTCCTTCGGCGCCGGTGGCCTGGTCGGGGCCCTGATCAGCGGCAGAACCTGGGACGACTGGGGCGCCGGCTGGACTTTTTCGCTCGGCTCGCTCTTCGCGCTGGCCGGCTTGCTGCTGGTCTGGCGCTGGGTGAGCGCGGATGCGCTGCTGCCGACGGAAAAAACGCCCGATCCTGTGCAATAATTCAAGGCTTTACCGCACACTGCCAGGTCCCATGTCGAAGACACTTTACGACAAGCTGTGGGAGAACCACGTCGTCCATCAGGAAGCGGACGGCACGGCCCTCCTTTATATCGATCGTCACCTCGTCCACGAAGTGACCAGCCCGCAGGCCTTCGAGGGTCTGAAGCTGGCCGGTCGCAAGCCGTGGCGCGTTTCGTCCATCGTGTCGACGCCCGATCACAACACGCCGACCGATCACTGGGACGAAGGGATCAAGGATCCGATCTCCCGCCTGCAGGTCGAAACGCTCGATGCCAACATCCGCGAGGTCGGCGCGCTCGCCTACTTCCCGTTCAAGGACCCGCGGATGGGCATCCTGCACGTCGTCGGTCCGGAAAACGGCGCCACGCTGCCGGGCATGACCGTCGTCTGCGGCGATTCGCATACCTCGACGCACGGCGCCTTCGCCTGTCTGGCGCACGGCATCGGCACCTCCGAGGTCGAGCACGTGCTGGCCACGCAGTGTCTGGTGCAGAAGAAGTCGAAGACCATGCTGATCGCCGTCGAGGGCCGCCTCGGCAAGGGTGTCACCGCCAAGGACGTGGCGCTGGCCATCATCGGCGCCATCGGCACCGCCGGCGGTACCGGCTATGCCGTCGAATTCGGTGGCAGCGCGATCCGCAGCCTGTCGATGGAAGGGCGCATGACCCTGTGCAACATGGCCATCGAAGGCGGCGCCCGGATGGGCTTCGTCGCCGTCGACGACACCACGATCAACTACCTGAAGGGCCGGCCGTTCTCGCCGCAGGGCGAAACCTGGGACAAGGCGGTCGCCTACTGGCGCACCCTGCATTCCGACCCGGGCGCGCAGTTCGATCGCGTGGTCACGCTCAAGGCCGAGGACATCCGGCCGCAGGTGACCTGGGGCACGTCGCCGGAAATGGTGGTCGGCATCGACGCCGTCGTTCCCGATCCGGCCAAGGAAGCCGATCCGGTCAAGCGCGAGGGCATGGAGCGCGCGCTGCAGTACATGGGGCTCAACCCGAATACGCCGATCCAGAACATCGCCATCGACAAGGTCTTCATCGGTTCGTGCACCAATTCGCGGATCGAGGACCTGCGTCAGGCTGCCGCCGTGCTCAAGGGGCGGCGCGTCGCCGCCAACGTCAAGCTGGCGCTGGCTGTGCCGGGTTCCGGGCTGGTCAAGCGCCAGGCCGAGGAAGAAGGCCTCGATAAAGTGTTCGTTGCTGCCGGTTTCGAGTGGCGCGAGCCTGGATGCTCGATGTGCCTGGCGATGAACGCCGACCGCCTGGAGCCGGGCGAGCGCTGTGCCTCGACCTCGAACCGCAATTTCGAAGGGCGCCAGGGGCCGGGTGGCCGGACTCACCTGGTCAGCCCGGCGATGGCGGCAGCAGCGGCGATTGCCGGTCGTTTTGCCGACGTCCGGGACGTCCTCTGAGGATCGTTGGCGATGCGTGTTTTGCCGGCTGTCGTGCTGTGTTTCGGGATTGCAGCGTGCAATACCGCGCAAGGCATCAAGAAGGATGTGGCGATCGGCGCCGAGAAAACCGGCGAGGTCCTGCAGAAGGGCGGCGAGGTCGTCGAGAGTGCCCTGCACAAGGGTGGTGAAGTTGTTGGCGGCGCGCTCCGGAAGGGCGGCGAAGCCGTGCAGAAGGTGGTGGATTAATGGATAAGTTTGTACGTCTCGAAGGCCTGGTGGCGCCGCTCGACCGCAGCAATGTCGATACCGACGCGATCATCCCGAAGCAGTTCCTCAAGTCGATCAAGCGTTCCGGCTTCGGCCCGAACGCCTTCGACGAGTGGCGCTACATGGATGTCGGGCAGCCCGGCCAGGACAATTCGCAGCGCCCGAAGAACCCCAACTTCGTGCTCAACCAGCCGCGCTACCAGGGCGCCGAAGTACTGCTGACGCGCGCCAACTTCGGCTGCGGCAGTTCGCGCGAGCACGCGCCGTGGGCGCTGCTCGATTTCGGTTTCAAGGCGATCATCGCCGAGAGCTTCGCCGACATCTTCTTCAACAACTGCTTCAAGAACGGCATCCTGCCGATCATGCTGCCGGCTGCCGAAATCGAGGCGCTGTTCCAGCAGGTCGAGGCGACGCCGGGCTACAAGCTGGTTGTCGACCTGCCGGCGCAGGCGGTGGTTCGCCCCGACGGCCACGCCATTCCCTTCCAGGTCGATGCCTTCCGCAAGGAATGCCTGATCAACGGCTGGGACGACATCGGCCTGACCCTGCGTCATGCCGACAAGATCAAGGCCTTCGAAGAGAAGCGCCGCGTCGAGCAGCCCTGGCTGTTCGCCCAATAAGGAGAAAACATGAAGATTTGTGTGCTGCCGGGTGACGGCATCGGTCCGGAAATCACCGCCGAAGCGGTGCGGGTGCTCAAGGCGCTCGACCTCAAGTTCGAAATGGAAACGGCGCTGCTCGGCGGTGGTGCGGTCGATGCGACCGGCAACCCGTATCCGGAAGCCACGCAGAAACTGGCGCGCGAAGCCGATGCCGTGCTGCTCGGCGCTGTCGGCGGCCCGCAGTGGGACAGCCTGCCCCGCGAACAACGCCCGGAGCGCGGCCTGCTCGGCATTCGCAAGGATCTCAACCTGTTCGCCAACCTGCGCCCGGCGATTCTCTACCCGGAACTCGCCAATGCCTCGACGCTGAAGCCGGAAGTCGTTGCCGGGCTCGATATCCTGATCGTCCGCGAACTGACCGGCGACATCTACTTCGGGCAGCCGCGTGGCGTGCGCGAGGAAAACGGCGAGCGCGTCGGCTTCAACACCATGGTCTATAGCGAGTCGGAAATCCGCCGCATCGGCCATGTCGCCTTCCAGGCCGCGCAGAAGCGCAACCGGAAGCTGTGCTCGGTGGACAAGATGAACGTGCTCGAGTGCACCCAGCTGTGGCGCGACGTGATGATCGAAGTGAGCAAGGACTACCCGGACGTCGAACTCAGCCACATGCTGGTCGACAACGCCGCCATGCAGCTGGTCAAGGCACCCAAGCAGTTCGACGTGATGGTCACCGGCAACATGTTCGGAGACATCCTCTCCGACGAGGCTTCGATGCTCACCGGCTCGATCGGCATGCTGCCGTCGGCTTCGCTCGACGACAAGAACAAGGGCCTGTACGAGCCCTCGCACGGTTCGGCCCCGGACATCGCCGGCAAGGGCGTGGCCAATCCGCTGGCCACCATCCTGTCGGCGGCGATGATGCTGCGCTACACCTTCGGTCTGGAAGAACAGGCACTGCGTGTCGAAAACGCGGTCAAAAAAGTGCTGGCCCAGGGTTATCGCACCGGTGACATCTACGAGCGCGGAACCAACAAGGTCGGAACCAAGGAAATGGGCGACGCCGTACTGGCGGCGCTGGCGTAAACCGAAATCACGGTTGGCGCGTTAAACAAAGCTTGTATCTGGAGAGAGAGTCATGAAGAAGGTTGGTCTGGTCGGTTGGCGTGGCATGGTCGGTTCCGTGCTGATGCAGCGTATGGTCGAAGAGGGCGATTTCGCCCATATCGATCCGGTTTATTTCTCGACCTCCGCCGCTGGCGGCAAGGCGCCGGTCTTCGGCGGCAAGGAAGCCTCGTTGCCGCTGCAGGACGCATCGAACATCGACGCGCTGAAGGCTTGCGAGATCATCATCACCTGCCAGGGCGGTGACTACACCAAGGAAGTCTTCCCCAAGCTGCGTGCTGCCGGCTGGAACGGTCACTGGATCGATGCCGCCTCGTCGCTGCGCATGGCCGACGACGCCGTGATCATCCTTGATCCGGTCAACATGCACGTGATCAAGGACGCGCTGGCCAAGGGCGGCAAGAACTGGATCGGCGGCAACTGCACGGTTTCCCTGATGCTGATGGGCCTCGGTGGCCTGTTCCAGAACGACCTCGTCGAATGGGCAAGCTCGATGACCTATCAGGCGGCTTCCGGTGCTGGCGCCCAGAACATGCGCGAACTGATCTCGCAGATGGGCGTCATCCATGACTCGGTCAAGGATCTGCTCGCCGATCCGGCTTCCGCCATTCTCGACATCGACCGCAAGGTTGCCGAGACCATCCGTTCCGACAGCTTCCCGAAGAAGAACTTCCGCAACACGCCGCTCGCCGGCTCGCTGATCCCGTGGATCGACGTGCCTTACGAAAACGGCCAGTCCAAGGAAGAGTGGAAGGGTGGTGCCGAGTGCAACAAGATCCTCGGCAAGCCGGCGTTCCGTTCGGCCGGTTCGATCCCCATCGACGGCCTGTGCGTGCGCATCGGCGCGATGCGTTGCCACAGCCAGGCGCTGACCATCAAGCTGAAGAAGGATGTGCCGCTCGACGAGATTTCCGACATGCTCGCCAAGGCCAACCAGTGGGCCAAGGTGGTGCCGAACGATCGCGAGATCTCCGAGCGCGAACTGACCCCGGCTGCCGTCACCGGCACGCTGACGGTGCCGGTCGGCCGTCTGCACAAGATGGCGATGGGCCCGGAATACCTGGCTGCCTTCACCTGCGGCGATCAGTTGCTGTGGGGCGCCGCCGAACCGCTGCGCCGCATGTTGCGCATCCTGCTCGACGCCTGATAGCGAAGCACCAGAAAACGGGGCGCTGGCTGCCGAATTGCAGCTGGTGCCCCGTTCTTCATTTGTTGGTTCTATATCTTTTGTCGTAACTGAGAACCGGGATTAGCTTGCATTGCTAAGTCCATGATGTTAATTTGAAACTCCCTAGTCATCCGCTCAGGGCACGGCCGTGACCAAGAATAATTCCTCCAGATTCAATAAATGTGCGATTGCGCTGGCTGTCGCCTCCTGCATGTCGCTTGCGATGACTGCCGCCGAGGCGGCCGGTCTTGGGAAGCTCACGGTTTACTCCAGTCTCGGACAGCCGCTCAAGGCGGAAGTCGAGTTGTCGGCAACCGACGGCGAATTGCCGGGAATGGCCGCCCGTCTGGCGCCGCAGGATGTTTTCAAGCAGGCCGGCGTGAACTATTCGACGGCTCTCACCGATTTGCGTTTCAAGGTCGAGCGCCGCGCCAACGGAAAGTCGATCATCCGTCTCAGTTCCTCGCGGCCGATCAACGAACCATTCCTCGATTTTCTGGTTGAGTTGACCTGGCCGTCCGGTCGTCTGGTCAGGGAATATACCTTCCTCCTCGATCCGCCAGAGTTCGCCAACGGTCCTGGCGCGCGCAGCAGCGTAGACGCCAAGATCGTCGAGACCGTTCGTGGCGGTGGCGCCACGCCCGAGCCGCTGGTGCCGCCCGAAAAACCCGCGCCGACGCGCAAGCCGGAGACAGTACCGGAGGCCAAGGCGCCGGTCGGTGAGCCGGCTGCAACCCGTCTGGTCGAACGCGGTGACACCCTGTTGCGCATCGCCAACGAGCGGCGTTACGCCGGCGTGTCGCTGGAACAGATGCTGGTCGGCCTTTACCGCAACAATCGCGAAGCCTTCATCGGCAACGACATCAACCGCTTGCGCGCCGGGGTCATCCTCAGCATTCCCGACGAACCGACGGTTGCTGCCGTTCCCGAAAAGGAAGCGCGACTGGTTTATGTTTCGGCCGGCGATTTCGCCGCCTACCGTCGCCGCCTTGCCGAGGCCTCCACTGCTGGCAGCAAGCCCGAGGTCCCGGCGGCGCAGGCTGCGGGTGGCCGGATCACGCCCAAGGTTGAAGAAAAGACTCCGGCTGTCGATACCAGCCGCGACCAAGTCAAGGTCTCACGCGCCGACGCGCCGGTCAGTGCCGAGATTGACCGCCTGGCTGCCGACAAGGCTTTGCAGGAGTCGCAGGCCCGGGTGGCCTTGCTTGAACGCAACTTGAGCGAATTGCAAAAGTTGCTGGAAATGAAGAACCAGCGCCTGGCCGAGCTGGAAAAATCCGGCCAACCGGTGGCAACGGAGGCAAAACCGCCTCTCACTCCGACCGAACCGCCCTCCCAGGAGGGCGCGCGGGTGATCGACACGGCCACGCCGCCGCCTGCGCCGGTCGAGCCTGCTCCGGCACCTGCGCCTGCGGCACCTGCACCTGCACCGGTCGAGCCACCTACGCCGGCACCTCCTCCGCCAACGGTAACACCAGTGCCGGTCGAAGAAGCGCTGCCGACCGAGGATCCGCTGCTCGAGAATGCTCTGCCCTTGGCCGGCGGTGCCGCTGCCATCGCGCTGCTGGCAGGTCTTCTGCTCTATCGTCGCCGTCGCCAGGCGGCGAGCCCGGAGACCAACACTACCGAAGCACCTTCTCCATCCAGCCTGGGGCCCAATTCGGTTTTTCGCATGACCGGCGGGCAGAGCGTCGATACCGGCAGTGAGTTGCCGCACACCGGTGATTTCAGTCAGGCCGGCCCAGGAACCATCGATACCGACGAAGTGGACCCGGTATCCGAAGCGGACGTCTACATGGCCTACGGGCGCGATGCTCAGGCTGAGGAGATCCTGCTTGAAGCGATGCAGAAGGATCCGTCCCGCCAGGCGATTCCCGCCAAGCTGCTTGAGATTTACGCCAACCGCCGGAGTGTGAAGCAGTTCGAGACCCTCGCCGGCGAACTCTACGCACAGACTGCCGGCGTCGGGCCGGTATGGGAAAAGGTTGCCGCGCTTGGCGCCGAGATCGATCCTGCCAACCCCTTGTATGGCACAGCCGACGACGTTGGCAAGGCTCCTGTCAGTGAGCCGACCTCTGCTGCAGCGGCGGTTGGTGTCGGTGCGTTTGCCGCAGTTGCCGCAACAGCTGCGACCAAGGCTGAAGAGTCGCTGCCAGCGCTCGATGAGGGGCTGGCCTACCAGCCTCCCGAACCGGTGCTTGAGCCCGAACCCCAAGGCGAATCGGAACCCGAAGCCGCCCTCACTTTTGAACTGCCAGCGGAGCCTGCGCAGCCGCCTGCTCCCGAGCCGGAGGTCGAGGACGACGGGATGAGTCTGGACTTCGAACTTGGTGATCCGGTGCAGCCTGCTGCAGCGGCGCCGCAAGCGGTGCCGACGCCTGATGCGGATGAAGCGCCTGCTGAAGAAAACTATGTCGATACGGTGGTCACCTCTGGTGAAGCGGCCGATGCTCTCGATTTTGACTTGAGCTCGCTGGTTGCCGGTGATTCTGCGCCCGCTGCAGGCGCCGGGACGGTCGATACCGCGGCCGCGGATTTTGATCTGCCGCCGATGTCCGAGAACAAGCCTGCTGCGTCGATGGCCAAACCCGCGGAAGCCGAGGATGCACTCGATTTTTCGCCGGAGGGAACGCTGGTTGTTTCCGGTACGGGTAATTTCGGCCAGACGGTCGGTGCCGAGGAGTTCGATCTGGATCCGTTGCCGTCCTCGGCGATGAAGGCTGTGAAGCCCATGCCCGCTACGCCGGAGAGGGTCGACGTTCCTCTGAGCATCGATGATCCCGAGTTGGTCAACACCGTTGTCAATCCGGCGAAACTAGCTGCTGACGACGTCGATTTCGACGTCAAGCTCAGCGATTCCGTTTTCCTGGGTCAGCCGGCGATGCCTACCGATTTCGATATCGGTTCGATCAACCTCGATCTCTCCGCTCCGCCTGCAGAAGCCGCGGCGGTGCCGCCGGAACCGGCTGAGCCGGCGGTGGCGGCGCCCGAAGTGCACGATGCCCAGTGGGAGGAGGTCAACACCAAGCTCGATCTGGCCAAGGCCTACGAGGAAATGGGCGATCTCGAAGGTGCCCGCGAGTTGCTGCAGGAGGTTCTGGTCGAGGGCAGCGGCGATCTGGTTGCGCAGGCGCAAACCATCCTCGCCCGGATTGACGGGTAAAATCGGCGCATTGCGAATGCCGGACGGCCCCGCAAGGGGCCGTCTGCGTTTCTGGAGCCCTGTCCGCTTGCATCCCTCTGCTGCGCTTCTCGTCTGGTCCTGTGTCGTGCTGTCGTTGCAGGCGCTGGCTTATCCCGGTTTGTTGCTGGTGGCGCTGGTCGTTGCTCTGCAGCCCGGTGTCGTCCGCCCCTGGTTCGCTTTCGTGCGTCGTGCTCGCTGGTTGCTGCTCAGCCTGTGGTTGATCCTGGCTTACCATACGCCCGGCGAAGCCTACGCCGACCTGGCCTGGGCGCCGACCTACGAAGGGATTGCCGACGCCAATGTGCATGCCTTGCGTCTGGTGGTGATGCTTGGCTGCCTGTCCTGGCTGTTTGCCCGGCTGGGGCGTGAGGGCCTGCTGGCCGGCCTGTGGGGGCTGCTGTTGCCGGCAGCACGCTTCGGGCTGGATGGCGAACGGCTGGTGGTCCGCCTGGCGCTGGTGCTCGAAGGTCTGCAGCAAGCGCCCGAAAAAGGTGCCTGGAAAAAAGTGCTGTCGGCGACGCCGGCGTTCGAGGGGCCGGCGGTGCTTGTCCTGCACACCCATGTCTGGCGCCGGCGCGACGGCGTCGCGGTATTGCTCGCCGCGTTGGCGACGATGGCGGTGATGGCATGGTAAGAATTGCTCTCGGCGTCGAGTACCTGGGGACACCCTTCCATGGCTGGCAGAGCCAGGCCGGTGGCGGTACCGTGCAGGACGCGCTGGAAGCGGCGCTGGCGCAGATTGCTGGCGTCCCGGTGGCGACCCTGTGCGCCGGCCGCACCGATGCCGGCGTCCATGCCATCCAGCAGGTGGTGCATTTCGACGCGCCGGTCGAGCGGCCGCTCACGGCCTGGGTGCGCGGTGTCAATACGCATCTGCCGGAGGGCGTTGCGGTGCGCTGGGCGCAGCCGGTGAGCGATGAATTCCATGCCCGCTTCAGCGCGCATGGCCGGCGCTACCGCTACCTGCTGCTCAACCGGCCGCAGCGGCCGGGGCTCTGGCAGGGACGGGTCGGCTGGTTCCACCTGCCGCTCGACCTGGCGGCAATGCAGGACGCTTGCGCCCGCCTGCCCGGCGAACACGATTTTTCGGCCTTCCGGGCGGCGCAGTGCCAGGCCAGATCGCCGGTCAAGCTGATGACGGCGGCCTCGGTACGCCAGTGCGGGGCGATGTTCGTCTTCGATTTCGCGGCCAGCGCCTTCCTGCACCACATGGTGCGCAACCTGGTCGGCAGTCTGGTCCATATCGGCAAGGGCGCCCAGTCGCCCGGCTGGATCGACGAATTGCTGCAGATGCGCGACCGCAAGCTGGCGGCGCCGACCTTTTCGCCCGATGGCCTTTACTTTCGCGGGCCGGTTTACGAGCCGCACTGGGGCCTGCCCGAACCGACCGACGATTTTCTCGATGGATTGCTGACATGAAAACCCGCATCAAGATCTGCGGCCTGACCCGCGAAGCTGATGTCGATGCCGCCGTCGCTGCCGGTGCCGACGCCATCGGCTTTGTCTTCTATCCGCCCAGCCCGCGTTACGTCGCAGCCGAACGCGCTGCCGAACTGGCGCGCCGGGTGCCGCCCTTCGTCGATGTCGTCGGCCTGTTCGTCAATGCCAGCAGTGAGGAGATTGCCGCGACCTGTGCCGCGGTGCCGCTCAATCTGCTGCAATTTCATGGCGACGAGGCGCCCGAATTCTGTCGCAGCTTCGCCAGACCCTGGCTACGAGCGGCGCGCGTGAGGCCCGGGCTCGATCTGGTAGAATTCGCCCGCGCGCACGCCGAAGCCCGTGGTCTGTTGCTCGACGCTTTCGTCGAGGGCTACGGCGGCGGCGGTCATGTCTTCGACTGGACGCTGATTCCGCCGGGCTTGCCGGGGCATCTGGTGTTGTCCGGCGGGCTGCATGCCGGCAATGTTGGCGACGCCATCCGCCGGGTGCGGCCGGTGGCGGTCGATGTCTCGTCGGGCGTCGAAGCGGGCAAGGGCATCAAGGATCACGACAAGATCGCCGCGTTCGTGGCCGCCGTGCGGGCGGCCGATGCGGCGGTGGGCTGAATTTAGGAAAGAAGATGCGGAAATCGGCGGGTGGCATCACCCGGAACTGTTGGCGGCGTCATCAGGCGAACCATCCCTGAAGCGGGCGGTTTGCCTGTTTCCGTTCACCCATTTCCCAGGAGTTTCGCCATGTCCCAATCGCATTACAGTTTTCCCGACGCCAGCGGCCATTTCGGTCCCTACGGCGGTGTCTTCGTCGCCGAAACGCTGTTCGGAGCCCTCGATGAGCTGAAGGCCGCTTACGCCGCTGCCCAGGCCGACCCGGCCTTCCGCGCCGAGTACGACTACGAACTCAAGCATTTCGTCGGCCGTCCGTCGCCGATCTATCACGCCAAGCGCCTCTCCGAGATCTGCGGCGGCGCCCAGATCTACCTCAAGCGCGAGGATTTGAACCACACCGGCGCGCACAAGGTGAACAACTGCATCGGCCAGGCCCTGCTCGCCAAGCGCATGGGCAAGCCGCGCGTCATCGCCGAGACCGGCGCCGGCCAGCACGGCGTCGC
>DILW01000009.1:15442-18799 GCA_002425245.1 Betaproteobacteria bacterium UBA5582
CGCCAGGCGGCCAACGTCTATCGCATGAAGCTCTTGGGCGCCAAAGTGGTGCCGGTCGAATCCGGCTCGAAGACCTTGAAGGACGCGCTCAACGAAGCGATGCGCGACTGGGTCACCAACATCCACAACACCTTCTACATCATCGGCACCGTTGCCGGCCCTCACCCGTATCCCATGCTGGTGCGCGACTTCCAGAAGATCATCGGCGAGGAATGCCTCGAACAGATGCCGGAAATGGCCGGGCGCCAGCCGGATGCAGTGATCGCTGCGGTCGGCGGCGGTTCCAACGCGATGGGTATTTTCTATCCTTACATCGATGTGCCGGATGTCCGCCTTATCGGTGTCGAAGCCGCCGGTTCCGGCATCGAGACCGGCCTGCACGCGGCCTCGCTGACCGCCGGCGTGCCCGGCGTGCTGCACGGCAACCGCACCTACCTGCTGCAGAACGAGGACGGCCAGATCATCGAGACGCATTCGGTCTCGGCCGGCCTCGACTATCCGGGCGTCGGTCCGGAACACGCCTGGCTGAAGGACATCGGCCGCGCCGAATACCAGCCGATCAAGGACGATGAAGCGCTCAAGGCCTTCCATGATCTGTGCCGCCTGGAAGGCATCATCCCGGCGCTGGAGTCGAGCCACGCCATCGCCTACGCGATGAAGCTGGCGCCGACCCTGGCGAAAGACAAGATTCTGCTGGTCAACCTCTCCGGCCGGGGTGACAAGGACATGCACACCGTGGCCGAGAAGTCGGGGATCGTATTCTGATGTCGCGCATCCAACAAACTTTCGCACGCCTCAATGGCGAGGGCCGCAAGGCGCTGATTCCCTTCATCACTGCCGGCGATCCCGACGCCGACCTGACCGTGCCGCTGATGCACGCGCTGGTCGAAGCCGGCGCCGACATCATCGAACTGGGGGTTCCCTTCTCCGACCCGATGGCCGACGGCCCGACCATCCAGCGCGCCTCCGAGCGGGCGCTGGCCAAGGGCATGAGCCTGCGCAAGGTGCTGCAGCTGGTGACCCGCTTCCGTACCGAGGACGATAAGACGCCGGTGGTGCTGATGGGCTACGCCAACCCGATCGAGGCGATGGGGCTGGAGACGTTCGCCGAGAAGGCCGCGCAATCGGGCGTCGATGGCGTGCTGGTGGTCGATTACCCGCCCGAGGAAGCCGAGCGCTTCGGCGCCGCGATGAAGGCCAACGGCATGGATCCGATCTTCCTCATCGCGCCGACTTCCAGCGCCGAGCGCATCGCCCACACGGCGAAGATCGCCAGCGGTTATGTCTATTACGTGTCGCTGGCCGGCGTGACCGGTTCCGGCGCGCTCAATGTGGACGCAGTGGCGCAGAAGCTGCCGCTGATCCGCGAACAGACCGGTCTGCCGGTCGGTGTCGGCTTCGGCATCCGCGACGCGGCCACCGCCGCGCGCATCGCCGCCTTTGCCGATGCCGTCGTCGTCGGCAGCCGGATTATCGAAGAAATCGAGAAATCAACCGCGGCCACCGCCTGCGCCAACGTCAAGGCGCTGGTGGCGGACATCCGCCGCGGTGTGGACGAGGTGAACAAATGAGCTGGCTGACCAAACTGCTGCCCCCCAAGATCAAACGCGAGACGGGAGGCCAGCAGCGTCGCGGCAACCTTCCCGAAGGTCTGTGGAGCAAGTGCCCGGCCTGCGAGGCGGTGCTTTACGCGACCGACCTGGCGAATAACCTGCAGGTGTGTCCGAAGTGCGGTCACCATCACCGCATCGATGCGCGCCAGCGCCTCGACGTGCTGCTCGACCCGGAAGGCCGTTTCGAAATCGGCGCCGAGGTGGTACCGGTCGACACGCTCAAGTTCAAGGACTCGCGCAAGTATCCCGAGCGCCTGATGGAGGCCAACAGCCAGACCGGCGAGAGCGACTCGCTGGTGGTCATGCAGGGAGCGATCAAAAACATGCCGGTGGTCGCTGCTGCTTTCGAGTTCGACTTCATGGGCGGCTCGATGGGCTCGGTGCTCGGCGAGCGTTTCGTGCGCGGTGTCAATGCCGCCATCGAGCAGCGCATGCCCTTCATCTGCATCACCGCCTCGGGCGGCGCCCGCATGCAGGAGGGCCTGTTCTCGTTGATGCAGATGGCCAAGACGACCGCCGCGCTGACCCGGCTGTCCGCCGTCGGTCAGCCCTTCATCTCCATCCTCACCGACCCGACCATGGGTGGCGTCTCGGCCTCCTTCGCCTTTGTCGGCGACGTGGTCATCGCCGAGCCGAACGCGCTGATCGGTTTCGCCGGTCCGCGCGTGATCGAGCAGACGGTGCGCGAAAAACTGCCGGAAGGCTTCCAGCGCGCCGAATTCCTGCTCGAAAAGGGCGCCATCGACATGATCGTCGATCGCCGCCAGCTGCGTGACCAGGTCGCGCGGACGCTGGCACTGCTGCTCAACCAGCCGGCCGCAGCTTGAAGACACTGGCCGACTGGCTGGCCCACCTCGAAGGGCTGCATCCGAAGGGGCAGGCCGGCATCGAACTGGGCCTCGAACGCATCCGCCTGGTCAAGGCCGCGCTCGGCCAGGTCGAGCACTGCCCGGTGATCGTCGTCGGTGGTACCAACGGCAAGGGCTCGACCTGCGCCTACCTGGAAAACATCATCGCCCGCGCCGGCTACAAGGTTGGCTGTTATACCTCGCCGCACATTCTCGCCTACAACGAACGGGTCCGCCTGAACGGCACGCCGGTGGACGATGCGACGCTGTGCGCGGCTTTCGCCCGGGTCGAGGCGGCGCGCCTGAGCAGCGGTGTGGCGCTGACCTATTTCGAGTTCGGCACCCTGGCTGCCTGGGAGGTCTTCGCCGCCGCCGGGATCGAGGCCGCAGTGCTGGAAGTCGGGCTCGGCGGTCGCCTGGACGCGGTCAATGCCTACGAGCCGGATGTCGCCATCGTCACCGGCATCGCCCTTGATCATACCGACTGGCTGGGGCCGGATCGTGACAGCATCGGCTTCGAGAAAGCCGGCATCTACCGCCCGGGCAAACCGGCGCTGTGCGCCGATCCGAGCCCGCCGCAGCGCCTGCTCGACCACGCCGCGGCAATTGGCGCCGACCTGCGCCTGCTCGGCCGCGATTTCGGTTTCGAGCGGCCCACCGCCGATGCCGCCGAAAGCCGTTTGCAGTGGCGCTGGTGGTGCCGCAGCGGCGACNNCTGACCTATTTCGAGTTCGGCACCTTGGCGGCCTGGGATGTCTTCGCCGCCGCCGGGGTCGAGGCAGCGATCCTCGAGGTTGGCCTCGGCGGCCGGCTTGACGCGGTCAACGCCTACGAACCCGATGTTTCCATCGTCACCACCATCGCACTCGATCATGCCGAGTGGCTGGGGCCTGACT
>DILW01000039.1 GCA_002425245.1 Betaproteobacteria bacterium UBA5582
GCAGCTTGCGGAACATTTCAACACCGGTACAGGTGGTCTTGACCGTCGGACGGATACCGACGATTTCGATTTCTTCGCCGACCTTGACGATGCCGCGCTCGACGCGACCCGTAACAACCGTACCGCGACCCGAGATCGAGAACACGTCTTCGACCGGCATCAGGAACGGCATGTCGACCGCGCGTTCCGGCGTCGGGATGTAGGAGTCCAGGGCATCAGCCAGACGGAAGATCGACGGCTCGCCGATTTCGGACTGGTCACCTTCGAGGGCCTTCAGGGCCGAACCGTGGATGATCGGGGTGTCGTCGCCCGGGAAGTCGTACTTGGACAGCAGCTCGCGCAGTTCCATTTCGACCAGCTCGAGCAGCTCGGCGTCGTCAACCATGTCGCACTTGTTCATGTACACCAGAACGTACGGCACGCCAACCTGACGGGCCAGCAGAATGTGCTCGCGGGTCTGCGGCATCGGGCCGTCAGCGGCCGAGCAAACCAGGATCGCGCCGTCCATCTGGGCAGCACCGGTAATCATGTTCTTGACGTAGTCGGCGTGGCCCGGGCAATCAACGTGGGCGTAGTGGCGGTTGGCGGTTTCGTATTCGACGTGGGCGGTGTTGATCGTGATACCGCGAGCCTTTTCTTCCGGCGCCGCATCGATCTGGTCATACGCCTTGGCGGCACCGCCGAACTTGGCGGCCAGCACCGTCGTGATCGCTGCCGTCAGCGTGGTCTTGCCGTGGTCAACGTGACCAATCGTGCCAACGTTGACGTGGGGCTTGGTACGCTCGAATTTTTCCTTAGCCATTCCAGTTCCTCAATAATTAAATTAGCAAACAATCCAGAATCAAAGCTAATCGGTGGTGCCCATGGGCAGGATCGAACTGCCGACCTCTCCCTTACCAAGGGAGTGCTCTACCACTGAGCCACATGGGCCTACCTTAAAACTCCAGCCGTACCGCGTCGTGGAGCGGGTGAAGGGAATCGAACCCTCGTCTTAAGCTTGGAAGGCTTCAGCTCTACCATTGAGCTACACCCGCTTAACCCCTGCCCGCAGCACTAACCGCTACAGCATTACTCTGGTGGAGGGGGAAGGATTCGAACCTTCGAAGGCAGAGCCGACAGATTTACAGTCTGTTCCCGTTGACCGCTTGGGTACCCCTCCGGGAGAAGCCGGGATTATCCGGACCTCAACCCAGGCTGTCAACAGCTCACACAACAATTTCGCAATAAAAAAGCCGGACTACGCCGGCTTTTTCGAAGATCGAAGAAGTTACTTGACCGACAGAACCCAGGTCACCAGCTTCTTGGCTTCATCCTCGGTCACCTTGTTCGGCGGCATTGGCACAGCACCCCAATTACCCTTGCCACCCGAAATCACCTTGGTAGCCAGGGTAGCCACAGCACCCTTGTCAGCCTTGTACTTGGCAGCAACGTCCTTGTAAGACGGACCGACCAGCTTTTTGTCGATGGCATGGCAGGCCATGCAGCCCTTGGCCTTGGCCAGCGCTTCGTCAGCATGCGCCTGACCGGCCATGACAACACCGGCCGCAGCCATGATGGCAATGTATGCTACTTTCATTTTCTCACTCCGTTATTGGTGGGTTAAACGTTGATCAAGTGTGCCGGCGAATCCGGAGGCAGCAAATCATGAACCAATGATATAGAGCTTCATGAGCCACTGCAAACCATCAAATGCAACAACAAGTTTCAAATACTCCGGACACCATTAAATCCCGAGTCGCTGATATAACGGCCCAAAGCAGTAAAAGTTGACGTGCCGTGTCAGGGGCGGCGCTGAATTTGCGCGATGTCGCGCACCGCGCCCTTGTCGGCCGAGGTTGCCATCATGGCGTAGGCCTGCAGGGCGGCGGAGACCACTCGTTGCCGATCGATCGGTTTCCAGGCTGCATCTCCGCGAGATTCCATGGCTGCCCGACGGGCTGCAAGGACATCATCGTCGACCATCAGCTGAATACGCCGCGCCGGAATGTCGATCTCGATCCGATCTCCTTCCTCGACCAGACCGATGGCACCACCATCTGCAGCCTCAGGCGAAGCATGACCGATCGACAAGCCCGAGGTACCACCGGAAAACCGACCGTCGGTCAGGAGCGCACATTCCTTGCCCAACCCCATCGATTTCAGATAGGAGGTCGGATAGAGCATTTCCTGCATCCCCGGCCCACCCTTCGGGCCTTCGTAGCGGATCACGACAACATCACCCGCGACTACGGAGCCACCCAGAATTGCCTCCACCGCGCTATCCTGACTTTCGAACACGCGCGCGCGCCCGGCAAACTTCCAGATCGATTCATCCACGCCAGCGGTTTTGACGATGCAGCCGTCGACCGCGATATTGCCGTAAAGCACGGCCAGTCCGCCATCCTGCGAATAGGCATTGGCCAGGTTGCGGATGCAACCGTTGGTCCGGTCCAGATCAAGCTCGGGATAGCGGCGATTCTGCGAGAAGGCGACCTGGGTCGGCACACCACCCGGTGCTGCCTTGAAAAACTCAAGCACATCCGGAGCAGCGCTACGGGTCACGTCATAGGTATGAATGGCCTCGCCGAGCGTTTTCATGTGCACCGTCGGCACGCTGGTATCGAGCAGGCCTGCACGCGCCAGTTCGGCCAGGATGCCCATGATGCCGCCGGCGCGATGCACATCTTCGATGTGGTACTGCTGCGTGGCCGGCGCCACCTTGGCCAGGCACGGGGTGCGCCGCGAAACGCGATCAATGTCGGCCATCGTGAAATCCACACCCGCCTCACGCGCAGCGGCGAGAAGATGCAAGACGGTATTGGTCGAACCGCCCATGGCCACATCCAGCGTGATTGCATTTTCAAACGCTGCCTTGCTGCCGATGCTGCGCGGCAATACCGAGGCATCGTCTTGTTCGTAGTAGCGGCGACAAAGCTCGACCGCCAGACGACCGGCTCGGAGGAACAATTGCTTCCGGTCCGCATGCGTAGCCACCACGGTACCGTTGCCGGGCAGGCTGAGACCCAGCGCCTCGGTCAGGCAGTTCATCGAATTGGCGGTGAACATCCCCGAGCAGGAACCGCAGGTCGGGCAGGCCGAACGTTCGAAGCTCTCGACTTCCTCATCGGAAACCGTTTTGTCGCCCGCCTTGATCATGGCGTCGATCAGGTCGATCTTGATCGTCTGCTCCTTCCAGTCGACCTTGCCGGCCTCCATCGGGCCACCGGAGACGAAGACGACCGGAATGTTGAGCCGCATCGCCGCCATCAGCATGCCCGGGGTGATCTTGTCGCAGTTCGAGATGCAGACCATGGCATCGGCGCAATGGGCGTTGACCATGTATTCAACCGAATCGGCGATCAGGTCGCGCGACGGTAGCGAGTAGAGCATGCCACCATGGCCCATGGCGATGCCATCGTCGATGGCGATGGTGTTGAATTCCTTGGCGACGCCGCCAGCTGCCTCAATCTCGCGCGCCACCAATTGACCGAGGTCCTTGAGGTGAACGTGACCAGGGACGAACTGGGTAAACGAGTTGACGACAGCAATGATGGGCTTGCCGAAATCGCCGTCCTTCATCCCGGTTGCCCGCCACAGGGCGCGCGCGCCGGCCATGTTGCGACCGTGGGTGGAAGTGCGGGAACGATAGTGGGGCATGTTGACTCTCCGTACTGTGGTTTGGCGCCGGAATCCTCTTGTCACGGTCGCGATCTATAATCGGCCAATTCTAGCCGAATCACTCTGACCATGCTGACCCACCCGCAGTTCGATCCCGTTGCCCTGAGCCTCGGTCCGATTTCCATCCACTGGTACGGATTGATGTACCTGCTCGCCTTTGGCCAGTTCATCGCCCTCGGTCGCCTGCGCATCAACAGCGGCCGCGCCCCGATGAACGCCGAGCAACTCGACGACCTGCTGTTCTACGGCGTACTCGGTGTGATCATCGGTGGCCGCCTCGGCCAGGTGCTGTTCTATGAACCCGCACATTATTTCGCCAATCCGCTGGAGATTTTTGCCATCTGGAAAGGCGGCATGAGTTTTCACGGCGGCTTTCTTGGCGTACTGGTAGCGATGACGCTGTGGGCGCAAAGGACCGGTTTGCGCTGGCTGACGGTGACCGACTTCATCGCCCCACTGGTACCGCTCGGGTTGGCTGCCGGGCGCGTTGGCAACTTCATCAACGGTGAGCTCTGGGGGCGGCTGGCCGACCCCTCGTTGCCCTGGGCGATGGTCTTTCCGCAATCCGGCAGCCTGGAACCCCGGCACCCCTCGCAGCTTTACCACGTCGGCCTCGAAGGCCTGGCGCTGTTTGCCATCCTCTGGCTATGGACTGCAAAACCGCGGCCGACCGGCGCTGCCTCGGGTGTCTTCCTGATCGGCTACGGCGCCTTCCGCTTCATCACCGAGTTCTTCCGCGAACCCGACCATGGCATCTTCGGCCAGTCGTACACGGTCAGCATGGGGCAGTGGTTGTCGTTGCCCATGATCCTCGCCGGCATCGCGTTACTAGTCTTTGCCTACCGCCGGAAATCCCTATAATTATGGATTACTCAAACCACAGCCCGACAGGGAGATAAGCATGACTCGTCCGTTCAAGGTTCTCGGTATCCAGCAAATCGCCATCGGCGGCCCGTCCAAGGAAAAACTCAAGACCCTGTGGGTCGACATGCTCGGCCTCGAAGTTACCGGCACCTTCGTGTCCGAGCGCGAGAACGTCGACGAAGACATCTGCGCCATGGGTCAGGGTCCGTTCAAGGTCGAGGTCGACCTGATGCAACCGCTTGATCCGGAAAAGAAGCCGGCCGTGCACACCACGCCGCTCAACCACGTCGGCCTGTGGATCGACGACCTGCCCAAGGCCGTCGAATGGTTGTCCGCCAACGGCGTACGCTTCGCCCCGGGCGGCATCCGCAAGGGGGCTGCCGGCTTCGACATCTGCTTCCTGCACCCCAAGGGCAACGAGGAGTTCCCGATTGGCGGCGAAGGTGTGCTGGTCGAACTGGTGCAGGCACCGCCCGAAGTGGTCGCAGCTTTCGCTAAACTGGCGGGGTAACCACCACAGAGGAGCGAGGACGATGGCTAACATTCCCGACGACGATATCGAGAAAACCCGCAACGCCCTCGCCCCGACCATGGACGCCATGGCGTCCATCCTGCCCTGGATCGGCAAGACCCAACCGGTACGCTACTCACCCGAACTCAACAAGCGCTGGCAAGCCGCCTGCCGCTCGCTTGCTGATTGCTGGGCGCAGCGCGGCCGCACCGACCCGGCGGCGATCCGCCCCGGCATTTACAGCCTGCTCGCCATCGCCATCGAAACCGGCGACGCCGATTGCCTGCGCCTGGGTGAAGCCCTGGCCAGTGCCGCCGACCATCTCGAACACAAGGCCCCAGGCAATCGCCTGAGCGCCGCCTTGACCGCCACCACAGAAGCCCTGCTCGACGAAGGCGGCCTGGAAAACCCGCACCTGGGCGAACGCCTGCGCCATTTCAGCGATCGCCTGGCGGCGGCGCTGCGCCCCTCGGCCAAGCCCGGCGAACGCTCCGACGTCCTTGACCGACTGTTCGTGGAGGACAGCGAAGAACGCCTGCTCCGCATGCATGAAGCGCTGGAAACCCTGCCGATTGACGTGTACGCGCTGGAACTGGAAGCCAGCGAACTGATCCAGCACGCCGAGCAGATCGAGATGTGGGGGATCTACCATCTGGCCCGCCAGTTGCAGAACTTCGCCCTGCAACTCAGCGATGCCAGCGAAGCGGTTCAGGACCGTGCCGTCCAGGACATCGCCCGACAACTCGCACTGATCGACAGCGCCCTGAGCGCCATCGATTACTGATAAAAAAGGGAGGCCGCAGCCTCCCTCTGACAAAGACGCCAATCAGCGTCCGGACAACGCAGCGATACGCTCCTCCAGCGGCGGATGTGTCGCGAAAAGCGCACCGAAGCCGCCCTTGCCGCCGGCGATGCCGGATGCCGCCATGTTCTGCGGCAAACTCTCGGTGTGCAGGTTGCCCAGACGACGCAAGGCATTTTGCATCGGCACGGCAGAGCCCATCAGACCAGCTGCGCCAGCATCGGCACGGAACTCACGCTGACGGGAGAACCAGGCGACGACCATGCTGGCGAGAATGCCGAAGACGATTTCACAGACGATGCTGGTCACCATGTAACCGATGCCCGGACCACTGCTTTCCGAATCGTTGCGGCGCAGGAAGGAATCGACCAGATAGCCGATGACGCGCGAGATGAAGATGACGAAGGTGTTGACCACCCCCTGGATCAGGGTGAGCGTGACCATGTCGCCATTGGCGATATGTGCCACTTCGTGTGCCAGCACCGCCTCCACTTCTTCCCGGGTCATGCTCTGCAGCAAGCCGGTGGAAACCGCGACCAGCGAGCTGTTCTTGCTGGCACCGGTGGCGAAGGCATTGGGCTCGCCGTCGTAGATGGCAACCTCCGGCATTGGCAGATTAGCCCGTTTGGCCAGACGCGCCACCGTATCGACCAGCCAGACTTCGGTCGACGACGAGGGGTTGGTGATGACTCTGGCGCCGGTGCTCCACTTGGCCATCGGCTTGGACATCAGCAGCGAAATGAAGGAACCGCCGAAACCGATCACCGCGGCGAACGCCAGCAACATCCCGAGATCGAGACCGTTAGAGGTGAGGAAGCGATTGACGCCAAGCAGACTGGTCACCACGCTGAGCACGAGCATGACCGCCAGATTGGTCATCAGGAAAAGCACGACGCGTTTCATGTTGAACTCCGTTGGTGATGAAAACGGAGTGATCCTACACCATTTGGATTCCAGGAAAAAACGGAGCAAAATGGAGAAAATTTCCGGTTTTCCCGAAAGTCCATGATCAACTACAAACATCTCCACTATTTCTGGGTGGTTGCCAAGGAAGGCAGCATCACCCGTGCCGCCGAGCGACTTGGGGTCGCCATTCAGACCATCAGCGGCCAGCTCGGGCTGCTCGAAAGGCAACTGGGAAAAGCCCTGTTCAACAGCCAGGGACGCGGCCTGGTGCTGAGTGAAGCCGGGCGCCAGGCGCTGGCTTACGCCGACCAGATATTCCAGCTTGGCGAGCAACTGGAAGAAGCAATGCAACGCGGCACCGAGGAGCACACGCTACGTCTGCGCGTCGGCATTTCCGACGGCATTCCCAAGCTGCTCGCCTACCGCCTGCTCAGCCAAGTCACCGCCATGCCCGGTGACATCCGCCTGATTTGCGACGAGGGCGAATTCGAGAATCTCCTCGCCGAACTCGCCCTGCACCGCCTGGATGTGGTACTGACCGATCGCGCTGCGCCGCAAGGCGGCAATCTCAAGGTCTTCAGCACCTGGCTGGGCGACTTCCCGACTGGCCTGTTCGCCAGCCCCGCCTTGATTGACGGACTCGGCGGCGATTTCCCCAACAATCTGGAACGGGCACCGCTACTCCTGCCAACCCGCCACAACGCCCTGCGCGGCAGGATCGACCGCTGGCTCGAAGACCGCCGCCTGCACCCGCGCATCGTCGGCGAGTTCGAGGATAGCGCCTTGTTGACCACCTTCGGCCGGGGAGGACTAGGCATTTTCCCCGCCCCGGTGGCCTTGAGCGAACAATTGGCCAACGAATACGACGCTCGCCGCATCGGCGAACTCGATGGCGTCAGCGAGCAGATCTACGCCATTTCCAACGAACGCCGAATCCGTCATCCGGCCATCGAACTCCTGTGCAGTGCGGCGCCTCAGGTGGGCTGATTCCAGCGCGCTATAATCCTCAACTTCCCCAAAAAAGAGTCCCTACAAAATGCTGTTGCGTCACTGGCTTCCTTTCGTTTTCTCCCTGTTGATTTCGACCGGCGCGTTCGCCCAGAATCGCCCGGTACCACCGGTCCTCGCCGCAAAATCCTGGCTGTTGATCGAAATGGCTTCCGGCCAGGTGCTGGCTGAGGAAAAAGCCGACCAGCGCCTGGAGCCTGCATCGCTGACCAAGCTGATGACGGCCTACCTCACCTTCTCCGCCATCCGCGACAAGAGCCTGTCGCTCAACCAGCCCCTGCCGGTTTCCGAAAAGGCCTGGCGCATGGGCGGCTCGAAGATGTTCGTCAAGGTCAACACCCAGGTCGCCGTCGAGGACCTGATCAAGGGCATGATCGTCCAATCGGGCAACGACGCCTGCATCGTGCTGGCCGAAGCCATCGCCGGCAGCGAAGAGAATTTCGCCCAGATGATGAACCGCGAAGCTCGCCGTCTGGGGATGACTCACACCAACTTCCGCAACGCCACCGGCATGCCCGACCCTGAGCACTACACCACCGCCCAGGACCTCGCTCGCCTGGCCAAAGCCTTGATCACCGAGTTCCCGGAGGAGTATGCCAAGTACTACTCGATGAAGGAGTTCCGTTACGCCGACATCACCCAGCCCAACCGCAACCGCCTGCTGTGGAACGATCCGTCGGTTGACGGCATGAAAACCGGCCATACCGAGGCCGCCGGCTATTGCCTGGTGTCGTCGGCCATCCGCAACCAGCGCCGCCTGCTGTCCGTGGTACTCGGCACCACCTCCGACGCCGCGCGCAGCAGCGAGTCGCTGAAACTTCTCAACTGGGGCTTCCTCTCGCACGACGCCGCCGTGCTCTATCGCAAGGATCAGGCAATCACCTCGCTACCGGTCTGGAAGGGCAAGGCCAACCGCCTGGCCGCCGGCTATCCGAACGATTTCATCCTCGCCGTCCCCAAGGGCACGGCGAGCAAGCTGAGCGTCGCACTGGTAACCAAGCAACCGCTGATGGCCCCGATCCAGCGCGGCGAGGTGGTCGGCACCCTGAAGGTCAGCCTTGAAGGGCGACCCTACGGCGAGTACCCGGTGCTCGCCCTGGATGACGTTCCGGTCGCCGGCGCTTTCGGCCGGGCGATCGATGCCATCCGCCTCTGGTTCGATTAATGCCATGACCCCCTACGTTGCCGATCCGGTCTATTTCAATGGCCAGTTCCTGCCGCTGGCCCAAGCTGGCGTCTGCCCGCTCGACCGCGGCTTTCTCTACGGCGACGGGGTGTATGAAGTCATCCCCGTCTATTCGCGCCAGGCATTTCGTATCGACGAGCACCTCAAACGACTGCAGGCGACACTCGACGGCATTCGCCTGAGCAACCCGCTGGCGCTGGCCGACTGGAAAAAAGTGGCCCTGACGCTGATCGAATCCGCCCCCTGGGAAGACCAGTCGATCTACCTGCAGGTCACCCGCGGCGCCGACGACAAACGCGACCACGCCTTTCCGCCGGCCAGCGTGCCGGCGACGGTATTCGCCTTCGCTTCACCGCTGGTCACGCCCACGCCCGCCGTCCGCGCTGCCGGCGTGGCGGCGATCACCGTCCCCGACCAGCGCTGGGCGCGCTGCGACCTCAAGGTGATCTCGCTACTGGCCAACGTGCTGGCCCGCCAGGCGGCAGTTGAACAGGGCTGTGCCGAGGCGTTGCTGATCCGCAACGGCCTCATGAAGGAAGGCGCCGCCTCCAACATCTTCGTGGTCAAGGACGGACTGCTGCTGGCCCCGCCAAAGACGCAACTGATGCTGCCCGGCATCACCTACGACGTGATCCTCGAGCTGGCGAAGCAGCATCAGCAACCCCTGGAAGTGCGCGAAATCAGCGAAACGGAACTTCGCGCCGCCGACGAGGTCTGGATGACCTCGTCGACCAAGGAAGTGCTGGCGATCACCACGCTCGATGGCGAAGCGGTCGGCGATGGCAAGCCCGGCCCGGTCGGCGAGCGGATGTGGCAGTGGTATCAGGATTTCAAGAACACGGTAATGCGCAAAGGCTGAGATGGCTTCGTACAAGGACACCCTCCTCGAATTTCCCTGCGACTTTCCCCTGAAGATCATGGGCAAGGCGCACGACGAACTCGCCCAGGCGGTGCTCACCATCGTCACCAAACACGCCCCCGATTTCGACGGCGCAACGATGGAAATGCGCGCCAGCTCCGGCGGCAACTACCTGAGCCTGACCTGCACCGTGGTCGCCACCTCGAAACCGCAACTCGACGCGCTGTACATGGACCTGACCGCGCATCCGCTGGTGAAGGTCGTCCTCTAAGGTGAATCTGCTCGTCAAACGCCTGGGCCGCGTCGACTACGCGCCGACCTACCAGGCCATGCTCGATTTCACCGCCAGCCGCACGGCCGAAACGCCGGACGAGTTGTGGATCGTCGAGCATCCGCCGGTCTACACCCTCGGCCAGGCCGGCAAACCCGAACACATCCTGCGCGATGTCGGCATCCCCACCGTCAAGATCGACCGCGGTGGCCAGGTCACTTACCACGGCCCCGGCCAGGTGGTGATCTACCTGCTGCTCGACCTCTCTCGACTGAAGATCAAGGTGCGCGAACTGGTCACCGCCATCGAACAGGCGGTCATCGACCTGCTTGCTGCCCATGGCGTCACCGCCGAACGCCGCGACGGCGCCCCCGGCGTTTACGTCGGCCCGGCCAAAGTGGCGGCGCTCGGCCTGCGCATCCGCAACGGCTGCTCCTACCACGGCGTCTCGCTGAACGTGGACATGGACCTGTCGCCATTCCAAGCGATCAACCCCTGCGGCTATCCCGGCCTGCAGGTGATCCAGACCAAGGATCTGGGCATTCCGCTCACCGTTCACGAGGCGGGCGAGCAACTCTCGCAGCAACTGCTGCAGCAACTGGACAAACAACATGGCTGAAACCAAGCAAAAAGGCGTCAAGCAAAAGGGCGAACTGAAGACTGCGCGCATCCCGATCAAGATCGTCCCGGTCGCCGAACCCCTGCGCAAACCCGAGTGGATCCGCGTCAAGGCCGGCAACAGCGCCGGCCGCTTCGGCGAGATCAAGTCCATGCTGCGCGAGAGGAAGCTGCACACCGTCTGCGAGGAAGCGACCTGCCCCAACATCGGCGAATGCTTCGGCCGCGGCACCGCCACCTTCATGATCCTCGGCGACATTTGCACGCGCCGCTGCCCGTTCTGCGACGTCGGCCACGGCCAGCCGCTACCGCCCAACCCGGACGAACCGCGCGAACTGGCCGAATCCGTCGCCGCGCTCAAGCTGCGCTATGTCGTGATCACCAGCGTCGACCGTGACGACCTGCGCGACGGCGGCGCCCAGCACTTCGTCGACGTGATCCGTAACGTCCGCGAGCTGTCACCGACGACCACCGTCGAAACCCTGGTCCCCGACTTCCGCGGTCGCATGGACGTGGCCCTCGACGTCCTCGGCGGCGCCCTGCCCGACGTCCTCAACCACAACATGGAAACCGTGCCGCGCCTCTACAAGCAGGCCCGCCCGGGTGCCGACTACCAGCACTCGCTGGACTTCCTGAAGCAGTTCAAGGCCCGCTACCCGAACGTGTCGACCAAATCCGGCCTGATGGTCGGCCTCGGCGAGACCGACGAGGAAATCCTGGAAGTGATGCGCGACCTGCGCGCCCACGACGTCGAAATGCTGACCATCGGCCAGTACCTGGCGCCGTCCGGCCATCACCTGCCGGTGACGCGCTACGTCCATCCGGACGTGTTCAAGATGTACGAGGAAGAGGCGAAGAAAATGGGCTTCACCGGCGCCGCCTGCGCGCCGATGGTCCGCTCAAGCTACTGGGCCGACCAGCAGGCGCATAGCGCCGGCGTCGCCTAAGTCAGCGCACGCCGGGCGGCGGCGCCGGCGGCTTGCCTGCCGGTGGTGCCGGAATCCCGGCATCGGCCGCACGAACCGGCTGGGAATAGGTCACCCGGCCCGAAATCGGGACCCGGTGGCCCTTGGCGTACATGCACTGAATGTAGGCGTTGTCGTACTGCTGTTGGG